>JADCHX010000001.1 GCA_020248265.1 Rhodocyclaceae bacterium | reverse complement strand
GTCATCGCCCGCGCATAGCGGCCGCTGCCGATGATGCCGATGGAACTTGCATCCTCGCGCGCGAGGTGCTTCGCAGCTACTCCGTACGGCGATGCGGTGCGTATCGCATGCAGGTGGTAGTCGGAGAGGATCGAGACCATCTGCATCGTCTCCCAGTCGAACAGGCAGATCACCTCGGAGCGGTTGGTACCCCGGTAGCCCGAGTAGACGCGCACGGCTGCGGCGCCCATGCCCGGCACCATTCCGGGAAGGATCCGGATGTTGTGCCACAGGTGGCCGGGATGGTCCGGGTGGGTCATCGTGCTGCGCTTGAGCTGGAACGTGCTGCCGGCCGACTGCTGCCGCATCATTTCCTCGATCAGCTCGACGGATTCGAGTGCGGGATGTCCGCCGGACAGGGCGTCCATCACATCGCGTTCGGTCAGGAAAAGCATGCTGACTCCTCTGAAGGGTTTGCGGTCGTCCGTGCGGGCCGCGTGAAAGATGCGGGGCTATGCTGCCCTGTACGGGCCGCGAATGCCATGTCGCGCACATCGGCAGCGGCAGTCTTTCTTCTCGGGGCTTACCCCTTTTTCCATCCTGCCGCGTTATACGCAGGACCATGAGAAATCTTCGAACCCCGCCCTCCCTCGCCCGGCACACCCTGCGCCGGTTCCTTCTGCTCCTCCTCGCATTGCAGGCCGGTGCCCTGCTATCCGGGCTGCCGGCTCAGGTCCCTGTCGCTCGGGCACAGTCCGGGGGAGCAGCCGAGCCGCCCGCCCGTCCCGTTCCGCCGCTTCTTCAGTTGTCGCGGCAGGTGCCGCGGCTGGTGGCTGCCGAGGCCAGACTGCCGATCCAGGTGGTGCGGGTACGCGTCGATGCCGAGATCGTCGGCATGGCCGCGCGCACCCGTATCGAGATGGAGTTCCGCAACCCGAACGAGCGCGTGCTGGAGGGCGAATTGCAGTTTCCGTTGCGCCCCGGCCAGGCGGTGACCGGTTTCGCACTCGACATCGATGGTGAACTGCGCCCCGCCGTGCCGGTAGAGAAGGCGCGCGGCCGTCAGGTGTTCGACGACGTGATCCGGGCGCGGGTCGATCCCGCGCTGCTGCAGGTGACCGAAGGCAACAACTACCGCCTGCGCGTGTATCCGCTGCCGGCCAACGGCACCCGTCGGGTCGTGCTCGAAATCGGCGAGTCGCTCGCGCGTACGACCGAAGGGGGCCAGGTGCGGCTCGACTACCAGTTGCCGCTACAGTTCGGGCAGCCGATCGGCCGCCTCGAGGCAGACCTGCGCTTTCCCGGCAACGAGGCGCGTACGATCTCCGCCAGCCTGGGTGCCGAGCGGCTGAAAGCCTCGCCGGGCCTCGACGGCAGCGCACGGCTGGTGGTCGAACGCAGCGCCGTCGTCGACCCGCAGTTACGCGTGCAGGTGCCGGCCGCCGGCAACCGTGCGCAGGTCTCGACCGCATCGTTTGCCGGCGACACCTTCCTTTACGCGGAGATACCGCTCGCGGCGGCAAGCCGGGCGCGTGCGGCCCCGGCCGAGATTGCGATCGTATGGGATGCATCGGGCTCGGGCGCGAACCGTGACCACGGGCGCGAACTGGCCGTGCTCGACGGATACTTCCGCGCGCTCGGCAGCGTGACCGTGCAACTGATCCAGGTGCGCGACGTCGCGCTGCCGGCGGAGCGTTTCGAGGTCAGTGGCGGCGACTGGCGGGCCCTGCGTTCGGCACTCGAGAAGATGGTCTACGACGGCGCGACCAACCTGGGTGCGATCGCGATCCCGGCGTCGGCTCGGCTCGCGTTGCTGTTCTCGGACGGGCTGGGCAACTACGGCCCGGATCCGATGCCTGCCGCCCAGGTGCCGATGTATGTGCTGACCGCCTCGACCGCAGCCGATCCGGTCGCACTGCGTCACAGGGCCGAACAGTCGGGCGGTGCGCTGATCGACCTGCAGCGCACGGCAACCGCCGATGCGGTGCGTGAACTGCGCACGCAGCGCAGCCGCGCGATCGCTGCACGCGCCGACGGTGCAACAGACCTGGTGCAGGCGAGCGTATACCCGGAGGACGGGCGCATCGTCGTCGCCGGCCGGATGCTTGCGCCGGCGGCGACGATCGAGCTGGAGATCGTCGCACCCGACGGGGCGCGCACTACCCGTCGTATCGAGGTGTCCGGCAGCGCGGCCCGCCCGGCCGGTGCGGGTGGCCCATCGGGTAGCCTAGCCGCCCAGCGCTGGGCGGCACTGCGCCTGGCCGCGCTGCAGGCCGACGCCGAACGCAACCGCAGCGAGATTCGGCGGCTGGGCATGCGCTTCTCGATGCCCACGCCCGAGACCTCGCTGATCGTGCTCGACGCGGTCGCCGATTACGCCCGCTATGGCATCGAACCGCCGCCTGCGCTGCGCGCGGCCTACGAGCGGCTGGTCGCCCGGCAGCGCGATGCCGACCTGCTCGCGCGCAGCCGCCAGCTCGACCGGATCGCCGCCCGCTTCGCGGAGAAGCAGTCGTGGTGGGAGCGCGTGTTTCCCAAGGACGAGCCGCCCAAGCCGGTGCCGAAGGCCGTGCCGGCACCGGCCGGTGCCGCCGTCGGGTCCGCCGCCGATTCCGCACGGCGTTCCGAGCAGCGTCCGGCACCGCCAGCGCCGCCCGCACCCACATCGGCCGCGCGCGCGAATGCGGTGCCCGCGCCGGTCGCCATGGCATCCAGTGCCGCCGAAGCGACGACCGGCAACGCGACGGCAGCACCACAGACATCGATCCGCCTCGCCAGGTGGGTGCCGGATGCGCCCTATGTGAAGCGCCTGCGTGCCGCACCCGACAGCGCGCTCTACGAGATCTACCTCGACGAACGTCCGTCTTACCTGGCCAGCACGGCGTTCTTCCTCGACGTCGCCGACATCCTGTTCGAGCGTGGCCAGCCGGCGCTCGCGAACCGGGTGCTGTCGAACCTCGCGGAGATGAACCTCGAGAACCGCCATATCCTGCGCATCCTCGGCTACCGCCTGCTGCAGGCGAGGCAGGTCGCCCTGGCCCTGCCGGTGCTGAGGAAGGTGCTACTGCTGAGTCCGGACGAGCCGCAGTCGTATCGAGACCTCGGCCTCGCGCTCGCGCAGGCCGGCCAGGCGCAGCAGGCGGTCGACCATCTGTGGCAGGTAGTGGAACGGCCGTGGAACAACCGCTTCCCCGACATCGAACTGATCGCGCTGGCGGAGCTGAACGCGATCATCGCGCGCACTGTCGCCGCCGGCGGACCTGCGCTCGATACGCGGGCGATCGACCCGCGGCTGCTGCGCAACCTGCCGCTCGACCTGCGGGTGGTACTGTCGTGGGATGCGGACAACACCGACATCGACCTCTGGGTGATCGATCCGAATGGGGAGCGCGCGTTCTACGGACGCAGGCTTACCTACCAGGGTGGCCGCATGTCGAACGACTTCACCGGCGGCTACGGACCCGAAGAGTTCTCCCTGCGCACGGCGAAGCCGGGTACGTACACGGTCAAGGCGCAGTTCTACGGGCACAACCAGCAGATCGTGGCACCCGCCACCACGCTGATGATGAGATTGTCCACGGGCTTCGGTACCGCCACCCAGAAGGACGAGGATATCGTGCTGCGCCTGAGCGGCAGCGGGCAGGAGGTATCGGTGGGCACGTTTACCGTCGGGTCGCCGGACACACGTTGACGGCGGCAACAGGCCTTGCCGCCTGCGCCGGCTGCATCCCTCGGGATCAGCCGGTGCAGGCGGCCGCCGGCAGCCAACGGCCGGCCAGGTAGCGCTGCGGCAGACCGCCACGCGCCGGCAGCCGGAACAGATGCATCCATCCGTGCTCGATCAGCGCACGCACGCGCGGCTGGCGGCCAAGGATCGCCTCTATCGCCGAGGCGGGCGCTTCGATGAACGCATGCAGCCGCAGCGGTACATGGCGGAAGCGCTCCCCGTCGTGCACCGACTGCCAGGGCAGCCCGATGCGCAGGTCGCCGCCATTGCCTTCGAACACGCCGATGTGGCCGCCGACCACGTTGTGCAGCAGCTTGTTGCCGCTGCCATAGCGCAGCGGGTCCACCGTGGACGCGTAGTACTGCAGGTTGATCCAGTTCGCGACCACCAGCGGGGCTGTCATGATCAGCTCCAGCACGCCGAGGTCCGGATCGTCGGTCCAGTGGTAGTCGTGCAGGAACGCACGGCCCTGGAGATCGAGCCGGGCGGTTCGCGCCCGCGGTGCGGCGATGAATGCCGCATTGCCGGCGAGACCCCACTCCGGCCGCGTCTGCGCCCAGTCGTTGCCACGTACCCGCAGGGCGTGCAGCAGCCGGGATACACCAGCACTCGCGAGGTCGGGGCACACCGAGGGCGCGCGTGCCTCGCGCGCCGCGTCGCCTGCCTCGCGCAGGCGGGTCGACAGTCGGGCCAGCGCTGCGGTGTGCGTCTCCGGCAAGGCCGTGTCCTCGAACAGCGTGACCTCGTCGGTGGTGGTGTTGTGCAGGCCGGCGACAAACCACGTGCCAGGCGGGATCGCCGTACCGCGCAATGCCAGTTCGGAACGAACCCGGTTGTCATTGAGCAGTTGCGCCAGCAGGCGTGCGTTGACCTCGCCGGTGTGTCCGCCGCAGGCGCCGCAATCGAGGCTGGCGGCGTGCGGGTTGTTGCGCGTCTGGCTGCCATGGCCTGCGATCAGCACGAGCGGCGCGAACGGGGCCTTCAGGCCGATGGCTCCGAGTACCCCGAGGATGCGTGCGGCGAGGTCTGTACCCGGGCTCTCTGTCGATGAACCGTCGCAGCCAGCCCTGGCGGCATCCGGGGAGCTAGAGGCCGAAGGTGCAGCCGCCAGCCGCAGCCGCAGGTTCGCGGCCTCACCGGGCCGCAGGCCGTTGTCTTCCCAGCGCGGCGGGCGCGCGGCAGACGGCAGGCTGTCCTTGAGCAGCTTGCCGGCGTAGGACAGCCCGATCGCCTCGACGAAGCCGAAGGCGGATGCCGCGGCGCTGCGCATGGTCGACCAGCGACGCTGTCCCTGGAGCCTGCGCTGGCGCAGCTCGGTGAGGCGGTCATCGGCCGCGCAGGCGTCGGCGCCGACCGTACCCAGTGTCTGGGTCGCGCAGACCGACGCGGCCAGAAGGCCGGGAACGCGCGGTGAGGCGATATCCGTCCCAAGCGGCAGGTGGGCGAGCGGAACGCCGAAGAAGCCGGCGAATCCGTACGTGCGTATCGTCGGATCGGCCGCTTCGAGCGCGCGCCGGAAGGGTTCGGATCGCACATCGATGCAGAACAGTGCCTGGACCGCGGGACATGCGGCAGGCGCGTGATCTGCCGCTTTCTCGTCGGTCGCGTCCTGCGCCAGGGCCTTGCAGAGTGGCCGGCTGTATGCGTGCTCGAGCGCCGACTGCAGAAGCCAGTCGACAGGCGGGTCGGCAGCCGCAGCGCGCGCACGCGCGCTGGCCGTTTCGTGCCAGGCGGCACGCAGACGCCCGGGGAGCGTCGTATCGTCGTGCAGCAGCAGCCATTCCCAGCCGGCGCGGATGCCCAGCAGGTCTTCCATCGGGTCGGCGGGCGGCAGCGCGCCCTCGACATGCGTCGGGGCCTGCTGGCGCCGGCGATAGGCGCATGCGGCAGCCCAGCCGCCGACGTCGAGCAGCAGCGCTTCGCACCATTCCTCGAGGTCGGCATCGGCGACGCACAGAAGGTCCGCTGTCGCCGTTACCGCAGTGAGCGGATCTGCCGGCAGCGCTGCCGCCCAGTGGCGCAAGCCCGCGCGGCCATCGCGGGACGGCAGCCCACGGTCGAACGCGATACGCTCGCGCCAGGATGCATAGAGGCTCGCTGCCGGGTCGGGCCGCCATGCGGACTGGCCGTCGTCGAACCACGCCGCACAATGCTGGCTGACCTGGTGCACGACGAGCTCGGCCCAGCTCACCGGCTGCCCGGGCAGGTGCGGGCCATCGGCCAGTGCCGTCGCCAGCGGCAGCCGGTGCCCATCCAACGGCTCGTCCTCGCTGCCCGGTTCGAGCGCACCCAGCAGCGCATCGAGCAGCCGCTCGCGGCGCGGCAGGTCCCCGTTGTCGCTTCGCCTCGCGCCAGCCTCTTCCAGCCAGAGGTCGACGGCACCTTCCAGGTCTTCGCGGCAGAGCCGGCCCGCAAGCCACTCGTCGCGATACCAGGTACGCGGCATGAGCATCGAGGTCCCGCACAGGCGATCGAGTCTGGCCTGTGCGTCGGCGATCGGCTTGTCCGCATGTCCTTCATAGGGATTGACCGCGATCAGCCGGTCCAGCGGCCAGGCAGGCACGATGCGCGCGGTTGCGGCATGCACCGCCGCGGCGATCGCCCGTGCGCGGTCGAGCAGTGCTTCGGACGGCATGTTCATGTGTGGCTCCTCGGGCCGCGCAGCGGCCAGGCCGCAAAGGCAACCCGGGTCAGTCGGTCGTCGAGGAACAGCCCGGCATAGAACCAGGGGTGCAGCCGCCGCGAGAGCGCGCCGCAGGGGTCGGCGCGCAACAGCGACTGCAGCAGGTATAGCGCAGCGAAGGCGGCCAGCACGCACGCGGACAGCAGCCAGGGCAGCCATGCATCGCCGCTCGCCCGGGCTGGCAGCCAGTGCCCCGCGACCTGGTGCAGGCCTGCGTACACGAGGGCCACCGCAAGGGCAGACAGGAGGAGTACGGCCGGCTGGACCGCGCCGCGCCGGGCCGACAGCGGCAGCAGTGGCGCAAGGGCGAGGCTGGCGATCGCGGCGAGGGCCCACTGGGCCGGCTCGATCGTGGAATGTCCGCCGGACGCGAGCGCCCATCCGCCGAACGCCGTCGCCATCACCCCGGCTGCGCCCGCCGCGACCACGAGTGCTGACGCGACATCGTGAGCTGCCGGTCGGCCGGCGAGTGCCAGCTCGGTGGTGCGGCGTACGGTTCCGCCCGCGGCGAGGAAAGCATGGGCCTTGTAGAGTGAATGGGCGACCAGGTGCAGCAGGGCCATCGGGTAGGCACCGAGCCCCACCTGCATCAGCATGAAGCCCATCTGCGCGCAGGTCGACCAGGCGAGAGAGACCTTGATGCTGATGCGGGTCGTCATCACCAGCGCTGCGAGTACGGCTGTGGCAGTGCCGGCAACGACCAGCAGCACCTGCGCAGCTGGGGTGGCATCGAGCAGGCCGCCGAGGCGGATCAGTACGAAGCCGCCCAGGTTCACCACGCCGGCATGCAGCAGCGCGGATACTGGCGTCGGCGCTTCCATCACCTGGATCAGCCAGCCGTGGAACGGCAGCAGCGCGCACTTGAGCAGGGCCGAGAGCACGATCAGCAGCATCGCCGCATGCACCGCGAGCGGGACACCAGCCCCCGCGGCCAGAGTCGGGTGCGCGACCATTGCATCGATACGAAGCGTGCCGAGGTTCGCCCAGAGGACGGCGATCGCAGCGAACAGGCACACCTCGGCAAGCCGGTTCGCGATCAGCTTCTTGTGCGCGGCGATACGCGCCGCCGGGCGTGCGCCGTGGAACAGCAACAGCCGCTGCAGGGACGCGCTGGCAACCAGCCAGCACAAGGCCAGCAGCAGGAGGTCGTTCGCGATCGCGACGCCGCCCACTCCAGCGAGGGTGGCCATCAGCCAGCAGGCATAGCGCACCTGCCCGGGTTCGCCTTCGAGATAGCGCCTGGAGTACCCGGCGATCACCCAGCCGACGAACGCCACGAGCAGCGTCATCACGGCGCCGGCGGCGTCCGTCCGCAGCAGGTACAGCGGCCCGAGCGGCAGCACGGCTGCACCGGCAGCAGCGAACGCCGCGAACGCCAGCAGGGCGGCTGCCAGCGCGATCGCGCTGGCAAGGCGCACCAGCGACCAGGCGACGCGCACCGATGGGCCCAGCGCAGCCAGCGCGGCCGCCGTGACGCCGAACACCACCGGCAGGCTGAGCAGCAGGGCGCTGCGCCAGGCAGGCAGGTCCTGGGTCAGCGTGTCGAGCGCGGCAGGGTTCAAAGGGCTTCCGGGGATCAGACGTGGCGACAGCGCGAATCTACGCAGGCGCGTCGCATGCGTAAAATTCAATGTTCCGCACGATCCGTCAATCAATACAGAACGGTCCACGAAACCTGCTACGTCACCTCCAATCGACGAGGACAGCTGCCATGGCACGGCTCAACTACCATCACCTGCACTACTTCTGGGCCGTGGCCAGGGAGGGAAACCTCACGCGCGCGGCGGCGCGACTGCATGTGTCGCAGTCGGCGTTGTCCAGCCAGATACGGCAGCTCGAGGAAGCGTTCGGACAGCCGCTGTTCGCTCGCGTCGGCCGTACGCTGAAGCTGACCGAGGCGGGACATCTCGCGCTCGCCTACTCCGAGCGCATCTTCGCGTCGGGCAACGAGCTGCTTGCGCTGCTGCGCGATGGCCACCGCGAGGAGCGCCAGGTCCTGCGCATCGGCGCGATGGCGACCCTGTCGCGCAATTTCCAGGAGAATTTCGTCCGGCCCCTGCTCGCGCGCGACGACGTATCGCTCGCGCTGCAATCGGGCAGCCTGCAGGAACTGCTCGCGCGCCTGCGGGTGCATGCGATCGATCTGGTGCTGTCGAACCGCCGTGTGCCGGCGACCGTCGATGATCCGTGGCGCTGCCGCCGGATCGCGCGTCAGCCGGTGAGCCTTGTCGGAAAGCCGCGGCCGAAACGGCGAGCGTTCCGTTTTCCGGATGAACTGGCCGACGTGCCGCTGCTGCTGCCGGGCAGGGATAACGACATACGCACCGGGTTCGACCTGATCTGCGAGCAGCGCGGGCTGCGCTACCGCCTGCGTGCCGAGGTCGACGACATGGCATTGCTCCGGCTGCTCGCCCGCGATTCGGACAGCGTGGCGCTGGTGCCGACCGTTGTCGTCCAGGATGAGTTGCGCAGCGGTACGCTCGCCGAATACTGCGTCGTGCCGGACCTGCACGAGAACTTCTATGCAATCACCGTGCAGCGGCATTTCGAGCCGCCGCTGCTCAAGTCGCTGCTGCGCCGCACGGAGGCGGACGTGCTGGCCTTCGCAGGCGAGTGAAGCCGCATGGGTCGCGGCAGCGGCATGCCCCGCCGGATTATTTCTTTTTCTGCAGCTCGAGCAGCCGGGCCTTCACTTCACGCTTGCCGAGCGCGCGCAGCGCGGCGATGGCGTCGAGCATCGCCGGTTGCGGGCGGGTGGAAGCGGTTTCCCAGTTGTAGATCGTCTGTTCACTCACGCCAAGCAACAGCGCTACATCGCGCACCGTCAACCCGAGCCGGGCCCGAAACGAGCGCAGTCCGTCGGCGCGAAAACGGCGACGCGGTCCTCCTTCGATGGAGGGCCCGGCACTGGCCGTGACGATGGGGGCTGCCATCGATGTCCGTGCACTGCGCTTGTCGAGCTGCGTCAGCTCGCGCCGCAGTGCCGCGCATTCTTCCTTGAGCGACGCGATCACGCGGCGCTGCTGGGCCCAGCGTTTCTTCAGCGGAGCGATCTCTGCATTGATCTGGCGTTTGGCGAGGCGCGTGATCTCGTCGCGCAAGAGCGATGTCAGGTTAGCCATGGGGACAGTTGCCTTCACTACCAACGGGGCCCCAATGGTACGCGCTCGAAGGCTGATGACGCACGCAGAGCGTACGCCTCACGCGGGAGTCGTCTGGTCCGTTCGCGTGCCGGTTCAATGCTGCCAGTACCGTCATTCGGGGCGGATGTCGAGCGCGCGGATCAGGCGTCCATAACGGACGAGGTCTGCGCGGATCAGTGCGGCGGATTCCGCGGGGCTGTTGGCCATGACGTCGGAGCCTGTCTGCTGGATGGACGCGGTGAGTTCGGGGGTGCGCAGGATGCGTACCAGCTCGGTATTGAGCCGCTCGATCAGTGGCCCGGGCGTGCGTGCCGGCACCAGCACCATCTGCCAGTTGCCTTCGACATAGTCGGGTACGCCGGATTCGGAGACGGTGGGCACGTCGGGCAGCGCCGCGATGCGCTTGGTTCCTGTGACGGCGAGCACGCGCAGCCTGGCGGAGGCGAGATGGGGCCGGACCGCGACCGACGACGCCCATGAAAGCTTGACCTCGCCCGCGAGCAATGCCTGGATCGCAGGACCGACGCCCCGATAGGGCACATGCGTGAACTGCACCTTCGCCATCGATGCGAACAGCTCGGCCGCGATATGGGTTGCGTTGCCGTTGCCGCCCGAGCTGTAGGTGATGTCGCCAGGCTTCGCCCGCGCGAGGTCGAGCAGTTGCCTGACCGACGTGGCCGGTACAGAGGGGTGGACGGACAGCGCATAGGGCTGCCAGAGCAGCGTAGTGACGGGCGCGAAGTCGCGCGCACTGTCGAACGGCAGCTTCGGGTACACGGCCGGGTTCATGGTGAAGGTGCTCGCCACCAGCAGCAGCGTGTAGCCGTCGGCTGCGGCGCGCGCAGCGACTTCGGTGCCGATGTTGCCGTTGGCACCGCTGCGGTTGTCGACAAGCACCGGTTGTCCCCAGGCGTCGGTCAGCTTCTGTCCGATCAGCCGCGCGAGGAAATCGGAGGTACCACCGGTAGGGTAAGGCACGATCCAGCGGATGGGTTTCGCGGGATAGGACGCAGCCGAGGGCTGGGCGTGTACTGCGGCCGTGAAGGTGATGGCAGCGAGCAGGAGTGCCGCGCGCACCGGCGTGCCGGGTGTGTCGTTCATCGTGCCTCCACGTTGGTAGCCTGCAATGAGGTGCAGCCAGTGCGCGGGCGCAGCAGGGCCCTCATCCCCTGGCGGTCTTGCGGAAGCGGGCGATGACCGGCCCGGTGCTGCGCGTACGCGACTTGACCTTCGGGCGGATTACCGGCGCCCAGCGCCCGAGGTCGGACAGTACGGTCCATTCCGACGTCAGGTGGAGGTTCTCGGTCGCCATCATGTAGACCGCGGTGTAGACCAGGAAACCCTTCGCGTTCGCCTCCGCCTCGCGGAAGCGAAGGACCTCGGTCACTCCTGGCAGTTTCATGATGTTCGGCACATGGTCGTTGTCGTAGATGTCGTTGAACTCGGCTTCGTCCTTCGGGTCGATTTCGAACGTGATCATCATGCAGTACGGCGCCTCGCCGATTGCGCTGTCGATCGTGGCCATCCAGTCCCCCTCGGGTTGTCGGTATGTCCGGAGCCGCATGCCTGAGCTGCGGCTTGCCCGGCTCCCATCTTAAGGCTGCCGGCGCCCGCCGCGACACCCTCGCGCGCTTATCACGCACCATTGAATGTCCTTTCCCCAAGCGCACCAAGCCAATGAAAACCACCGCCTCCACGCGCTGTCGGCGGCCGCTCTGGTTCGGGGAAAGGACATCCAGAAGCCTTACCGCAGAATGGCGCTACACTGCGGCACATGTCCCCTGCCTCCAAACCTGACCTTTTCACCGACAGCGAGCACGAAGTCGGGCGGGGAACGGCACGCGTATCGAGCGCCGCGGACTGGCGATCGGCCCCCCTCTCCTGCGCCCTCGTGTGGCTGCACCAGCAACGCCACGACGGCGAGCCCTATCGGACAGCGACGATCCAGAAACACCTGTCGATCGTGCGCCGGTACCTCGCATCGCTCGATGCGCAAGCGTCATCGCTTGAATCCGCCGGCGTCGAACAGATCGCCGGCTTCCTCGACACCCTCGAACACCTGCAGCGCGATGGCACGCCCGCCCTCACCCGCCATCGCTATCTGCGTACGCTCGAATGCCTGCATGTCGAACTGGTTCGCGCCGGGCTGCGCAGCGACAACCCCACCCGCCTGCTCTCGCAGAAGTATCCAGCGCCACGGACACGACCGCTGCCGGAGGCATTGACGCCGAACGAAGAAGGCCGCCTGCTGTCGGCGCTGCAGCAGGTGACCGAACCCTCTTTGTCGGCATCCTGCAGCGGCGGCGTCGGACCGGAAGCCGCCTGGCGCCTGCTGCGCGATGCGGCGATGGTTGCGATGGCCATCGGCTCAGGGCTGCAACCGCGCGAGATCGTGGCCCTGGAAGGCCGCGACATGCACCTCGATGAAGTGCCTCCGTTCGTCACCGTTGCCGCCTATGGCCGGCGCCCGCAGCGGGTCGCGCCGGTGAGTCCATCGGTACGACCCCTTCTCGACGCCTGGCTGCAACAGCGGGCGCGGCTCTGTACCGATACCGGTGGCGCCCTGTTCCGTGCCACGCCTCGCGGCGGTTCGCTGACCGTTCGAACCGTCCATCGGGCTTGCGAGGCATGGCTCGATCGTGCGCGCATCGAGCGCACGCACAAGGGGGCGCGCGTTCTGCGCGGCGCGTTTGCTGCTCGGCAGTTGCGTGCCGGCAAACCGGCGCGCGTACTGCGTGACTGGATGGGTCTTGCGCTCGAAGGATCGGCAGCCGCCTACGCTCACGGCATCGTCAACCCGGACGGGATCGAAGTCGCCTGAACCCAACTACGGTCGGTCGGGGCCGGCGGCGGCAGACAAATGCAAGTGACACGCTTCAGGCCGCAGGCGCCGGCTCGTCGCCGATCTCGGCCGCAAGCCCGAGGATGTCCTCGGCGGTGGGCTGGTCCCACTGCTCGCCGATCACGGCACGGGCAAAGTAGCGCAGGAAATCGACGCGCACCATCGGGTGCTCCCAGCCATCGCGATCGAGCCGCTTGACCAGTACGGAGCGCTGCGCCAGCAACTCCTCACGATAGCGCGCAAGCCAGCCTTCGCGGGCGGCGGCGTCATGCTCGACGAACATGCCGTGCACGTCCCGATAGCGACGCTTGATCCACTCTTCACGCCAGCGCGCCTCGCGGGAGGGTGCAACGCCCTGCCCGATCCGCCGCGCGTTCCAGCTGTCGGGCGACGGCCTGCGCTTGCGCTCTGCTTCCAGCACCGCCGCGACCCATCGCGCGGGCTGGCCGATACGGGGCAGCGCGGCGGACTCGGGCACGGATTGGCGCTGCACGAGCTGGTCGACCGCCGCGCGCAACTGCGTGGCGTCGTACTGTTCCAGCAGGCGTTCCGCCTCGGCCTGCGAGAGCCCGTTTCGAATCGCATACCCCAGGACGGGCAGATCGACGAGATCGGATGGCGGGCTGCTGCGTGCTCGCCCACCCTCCTCCCGGCGACGAACTTCGAACTGGATCGTGGTGATTGTCTTGTTGTCGGGGCCGCGTGCTTCGATCGGGCCGACGACGACGATATCGGTCAGTGCATTGACTTCCGCGATGGCAGGCAGGAGGACATCGCGCTTGAAATAGCGGTACTGCGCCTGCGCGGCATCCTCGCGGTCGGGCTGTCCGGTGAGCACAGGCTTCCACCAGCGCCACGGCTGGCGTGCGGTGAGGTGGCTGGGATTGTCGATGTACCGCGCGCAGATCTCGTACAACGCGAGCGCGGTGTGTGAGCGCAGCCGGGTCATCAGCTCGAGCGACAGGCGGGCGTAGCGCTCAGGGCTGAGCAGCTGATTGCGGATCTGCGGTGCGTAGCTCCATTGCAGGATCACAGCGCCACCGGCCTCTGGGGGCTTGCTGAGGGAGACGCCCGAAACCAGGCCACAGGCTTCCCAGCGAACGAACTCGCGGTCGGTCGGGCTCTGCCACTCGACGACCGTGCTGATCATCTGGCGCAGCGTGCGTTTCAGAAGCTGGTAGTCCTTGGAGTCGAACCGCGCGAGCGTGATCAGTTCGCGCAACGGAGCGGTATACGTCTCGGTATCGCCCTGCTGCTGGGCAAGGCGCAGCATCACGTTGAAAAGTTTGCGGGTCAGCAGGCCGATGCGTCGTTCGGTCGGCATCAGCGCGATGGTGTTGACATGCTTGCGTACGACGCCATCGGGATTCGCACCGGCGTAAGCCGTGACGCCTGCCGCATGCGGGGTTGTCGCGTGCGTGTGCTCCTGCTGCTGTGCGATGCTGGCCATGGGTCGAGCGTATGGATTTGTGAACGCCGGCGCAAGCCCGCCCTCACCAACCGATCTTGGCACAATGCGCGAAGGTTTCCCGCAAAAGCTCACATATGCACAGTCAGGCGGCTGCCGGGGTCGCAATCGGGCGCACCAGACACGATCGCCTGCCCTCCCGTATGCGGCAGGCCAATAGTCCTTTCTCCCAGGCGCTGTGCGGGCACCAGTACTCGTACGCCAAAGGTGCGAAAGACGGCATGGCGGCCGCAACGTGAGCTCGCACGGGAAGGCTGGGGCCTTCGCGCAACTTCCTGTATCCACACACGATATGACCTGCGAAGGCTCCGCCAGCTGCCTGAATGCGCTCACGCGCAGGCCTGCAATTGCTCACGTCCCTTCCTGTGAAGCCTCACGTGATTGCAGGTAACTGCTTGACCGACCGCTCGTTTTCGGAGGATAAAGGTCTTGAAGAGATTGAAGGGTATTTACAAAACTCTTCATGAAAGGACAATGATGTCCAGTAGTGATGAATTCGTGCGCCAACCAGTCAGGGACATTGGAACCATACACGTGCAAACAGACATGATCTCACTAACGATACACAACGTTGGTCACCACACATGAATGCTCCGGTCATCCATCTCACGCCACAACCACTGAGCAGCATCATCGACCAGGCGGATCGTGCCGCCCTTCTCGTATCGCAGGTCAGGGGCGCGATGCTGTCTCCGACGGCGCGGAAGACTGCGCCGCGATTCAATGCCTCGCAGGTCGCCGCGATGTGTGGCGTAGAAAGAGGGCAGATCGCCTATCGGCTTACCAAGGGCGACCTGCCTTCGGGAACACCAAACGAGAGTGGTGCGCGGCGTGAGTTCACGCTGGCAGAAACCCGCGCCTGGGTACGAGCGTATCGTCCTGCCGCTCGGCGGCCGGAGCGCGCGGAAGCCTGCGTCCTGACCATCGCGAACTTCAAAGGCGGTGTCGGCAAGACCACCACCGCGATGTCGCTCGCACAAGGGTTGAGCCTGCGCGGCCATCAGGTGCTTTGCATCGACTGCGATCCACAGGGAAGCCTGACCACGTTGCACGGTATCTTGCCCGATTCCGAGGTTGCCGAAAGCGAGACCATCCTGGAACTGTGCGCCGGGACCGAGCGCTCGATCAGACCGGCGATCCGCTCCACCTATTGGGATGGTATCGATCTCGTCGCAGCGGCACCATTGCTGTTCGCCGCCGAGTTCATGCTGCCGGCTCGACAGAGTCAGGACCCATCGTTTGCCTTCTGGGATGTACTCAATCTCGGCATCGACGACGTCCGGCGCGACTACGATGTCATCATCATCGATACGCCGCCAGCGTTGTCCTATGTGACGATCAACGCGCTGATGGCAGCCAACGGCATCATCATGACCCTTCCGCCCAATGCGCTGGACGTCGCCTCGTCCGCGCAATTCTGGCGGCTGTTTTCCGACCTGACGGCCCAGCTCGTCGAGCGCCGCGCCATCACGAAGGAATTCGATTTCATCCGTGTACTGCTGACCCGGGTCGACAACAACGACGCGACGGCATCCGTCGTACGTGAATGGATCGGCAAGGCCTACGAGGGAAAAGTCATGCCGGTCGAAATCCCGAAGACAGCGGTCGCGAACAGCAGTGCGGCGGAGTTCGGGACGGTCTACGACGTCACCCGCTATGACGGAAACAACCGGACCTACAAGCGTGCGGCGGACGCCTACGAGCGTGTGACCGAACTCATCGAGCAATTGATTCAGGCTGTCTGGCGCCGCCAGGTCCAGGATAGATGAACAGGATCCTGACTGCGCGTGGTACGGTACCACGCGCATCGGGTCGCCACAGTCGGCCCTCGCACCGGTGGTCAGGGTCGCGCGTCGATCAGGGAAGGCAGAGGACATGAAACGTATCGCGGAAAAATCGAAACTGATCAATCTGCCGCCGGCCACCCCTGCAGGCCGCGAGGATGTCTCCGGCAGAAAGATGCCGCTGCCCTCCCCTTCCATGGCCAACGGGCCGACGGTGCCCGGACCGGGCGTCTCTGCCGGCAACGCAGTCGCGTCGTCGCGAGCGTTTACCGGCGTCGGTGCCATGATGGCCGCATTGGGGCAAGGGGGAGCGCTCGGCAAGGAACTCGAGGAGGTGAAAGCCCGACTCGCCGAGTTCGAGGGCACACTCCCCGTTCGTCTGCTCGATCCCCGGCGTATCCAGCCGAGCGCATTCGCCAACCGGCATTCGACCGAGTACACCTCGCCAGCCTTCGCGGAACTCAAACGTGAGATCGAACAGGCACGGGTGAACGTTCAGCCCATCAAGGTTCGGCCAGGCGGCGCGTCGGGTACGTTCGAGATCGTGTTCGGTCATCGACGGCACCGCGCCTGCCTCGATCTCGGCCTGGAGGTGTTGGCCATCGTGGAGGAGGTCACGGACCGGGACCTGTGGCTGCAGATGGATCAGGAGAACCGTGGCCGTCGCGACCTGAGCCCGTGGGAGCAGGGTCGAAGCATCCAGATGGCGCTTCGCAGTGGTCTGTTTCCCTCCGTGCGGCGCCTCGCCGAAAGCGCCGGCATCGATTTCAGCAACGCTGCCAAGCTGCTCAAGCTGGCCGAGTTACCAGACGACATCGTGGCGGCGTTCGAAAAGCCGACGGATCTGCAAGTTCACTGGGCCGGTCCCCTGTCCAGGGCACTTCAGATCGATCCCGAGTCCGTTCTGGCGCGTGCGCGAAGCCTCGGAGTGCGTGGTACCGTACCACGCGCATCGAAGCAGATACTGGCCGAGTTGCTCGGGGAAGGTGCGTCGAGCATCCCCGCCCCGGACACACCAGTCACGGTATCGCGTGACGGCGTGAAGCTGGCAACGATCCGGCGTGGTAGCGCACAGCGCGTCGTCGTCGAAATCCACCGCGCGGCCGATCTGCAGGACGTCGCCGCACAGGTAGCGCGATGGCTGGATGGTGAAGTGTCCGGACGCGATCCGGAAAGGTGAGCCTTTACGGGAACCGAAAACGTGCGGCGCCTCGCGCGCCGACGCAGCCGACTGCGGACAGCAAACAGGTCAGGCGTCCCGACAAAGGTGAGTATCTGCGGGGCACCTGCAATCAGGCTCCGAACCGCATGCAGGCCGCGCAATGATGCTTCGCCCTACCCGGATCGGCTCCCCGTGCCGCCGGCAGTGGCGCCCTCACTGCGGCCGGCGCCGAGATTGAGGGCGTCGATGAACTCCGCGTGTCCCGGCAGCTGGCGCGCCTGGGCGTCGTTGCCAGCCTTGATCGCCGCGAGGGCGCGTCGCACCCGCTCCGGGTCGGTCTGTCCGGTCATGCCATGCACGCGTCGGGGCAGCCGTCCGAAGCCCGCCGCGATCGCATAGAAGCTGGTCTCGCCGAACAGCGCGCGACCCTCCCAGTCGACGACGCCTGTCTCGTCATAGTCGGCAAGCGTTCGTACCAGCGACGCCGGTGGCGCCACCGCGCGGCTCGCTCGCGAGAACGGCTCCTCCCTGGTGTTGAGCAGGTAGTGCAGGAGGATGAAGTCCCGTACCTCGTCGAACTCGGTGGCCATGCGCCGGTTGTAGCGATCGGCGAGCGAGGGCGCAAAGTCGGCGTCGGGCAAGTGGTCGAGCAGCAGTTCGACGGCGCGCTGGATGAAGAAAATGCCGGTGGACTCCAGCGGCTCGAGAAAGCCAGCAGACAACCCCACTGCCACGCAGTTACGCGTCCAAAAGCGGGTACGCCTGCCCACGCGCATGCGCAGGTGTCCAGGACTGCTGGCTGCAGGATCCAGCCCGCAATGCGCGATCAGTTCAGCAGCCGCCTCATCCTGGGACGCGAAGCGGCTGGAATAGACATAGCCAGCCCCGGTCCGGTGATGCAACGGGATGCGCCACGACCAGCCGGCTTTCAGCGCGGTGGCCCGGGTGAACGGAGGCATCGGCCGCTCCGCGCGCAGTGGCAGCACCACCGCGCGATCGCACAGCAGCTGGTCGGACCAGTCGATGAACGGATCTCCCAGTGCCTGTTCGCTGAGCAGGCTCTGGAAGCCGGTGCAATCGAGGTAGAGGTCGGCCTGAAGCCGCCCGTTCTCGCGTGTCTCGACATGGCCAATGGCCCCATCCGCGTCGAGTACCACTTGCTGGATATCGTCCACCAGATAGTGCACGCCGCGTCCTACGGCCAGCTCGGAGAGGAAGGCGGCGAAGGCCCGCGCATCGAGGTGGTAGGCGTAGGCTCCCCGGCGAATGATCTCCGAGGCCGCCTGGGTCGACCGAGGGGCGAGATTTTCCTCCGCCAGCCGGACCTGCAGCGAAAAAGCCGAGTAGGGCGACGCCTCGTCCCCGGCGCGTTGCCGGTCGAGCCAGTGATGGAACAGCGGCAGGCCTTCGAGCTGTCCCGCACCCACGTGTCCGAACGGGTGCCACACGGGACGTCGCGCCCAGCCGTCGAAGCGGATGGCGAGCTTGTACGTCGCATGGCAGGCGCGCAGGAACGTATCCTCCTCTACGCCCAGCAGGCGCAGCAGAGACACCAGCGGCGGCACGGTGGCCTCGCCGACACCGATGGCTGCCGATTCCACGAGCGTGATCCGGCAGCGTGCCGGATCGAGGAATCGGTTCAGGAAAGCGGCGGCGATCGTGCCGCTGGCGCCGGTGCGGTTCTCGACCGTGACCGGCTGCGCCAGCACGTGCGCCAGCCACTCGGCGCTCAGGCGAGCGACGCTGTCCGTGCTGCCGGCGGGCCATAGATGCTGGCTATGCAAGCCATAACTGCCAGCGGATTGCTCTGCCGGGGTGGCAGCCGTATCGTCTGTCGCAGTGGTGACGAAGGGATACACCTTCGCGCCCGATCTGGAGGAGGAGTCCCGGGCGACCGGCGCGAGTGCACTCGGTTCCGTGCAGCCGCGCCGGCATCGCCGTCGATCGCCCTGGCCGGTTTGGTGCGGCTGTCGGTGGCGTGCCCGGGATTGTTGCTCCGGGACCCGCTTCCGCCGGAGCATCCATGATTGCCATGCCTGTCGCGTTCGCTGCCGCAGCCGCCATGCTCGCCGTCCTTGCCGTCCCGATCATCGCGGTGCCGTCGGCGCAGGCACAGTCGGTCGGCCCGGGCTATCCGGCCAAGCCGCTCCGGCTGATCATTCCGTTCCCGGCCGGCGGTGGTGCCGACATCTTCGCGCGGCTCATCGGGCGCAGGATCCAGGAGAACACCGGCCAGGCGGTGCTCGCGGACAACCGTGCAGGCGCATCGGGGATCATCGGCTCTGAACTGGTCGCCCGGTCGGCACCCGATGGCTACACGATCCTGATGGGTACCACCGGCACGCATGCCACCAATCCGGCGATCTACCCGAAGCTGCCATACCATCCGTTGAAAGACTTTACGCCGGTGTCCCTGCTGGCGGAAGCGCCCTTCGTGCTGCTGGTCAACCCGCAGCTGCCGGTGAAGAACGTCGAGGACTTCATCGCCTGGGCGAAGGCGCGCCCGAAGCAGTACACCTACGGTTCCTCCGGCATCGGCAGTTCGGCCCACCTCGGCTACGAGCTGTTCAACCTGATGGCCGGCATCAAGGGCGTGCATGTCCCCTACAAGGGCCTGCCACCGGCGATGACCGACACCATCGCCGGTGAACTTGCGACGACCTGGAACTCCATCTCGGCCTCGACGGCCGCCATTCGTGCGCAGCAGGTGCGCGCGATCGGCATCGGTTCGCTCAAGCGTTCAGAGCTGCTGCCCGACATCCCGACCATCGCGGAGTCCGGGCTGCCGGGCTACGAGCTCGGTTCCTGGTACGCGTTCTTGGGCCCGGCCGGGCTGCAGCCGGCGGTGCTGAAGCAACTGCATGCGCATTCGGTGAAGGCGGTCAACGATCCGCAGATGAAGCAGCAATTCGCCACGCTCGGGGCCGAGGGCGTCGGCAGTACGCCAGAGGCGTTTCGCGCGATTCTCGAGAAGGATCTCCAGAAGTGGGCCAGGGTCGCGCGCGAGGCCGGCGTGAAGGCCGAATGAAGGCGGCTGGCGTGGCGCCGCGCGCCGCCCGGCTGGCCCTGGTGGGGACCGGGGCCTGGGGACTGGTTCTGGCGAAGGCGGCCGCGGGTTCGCCGAAACTGCAGATCATTTGCTGTGTCGGGCGCGATCGGGCACGGCTGGAGCGCTTCGTCGATGCCACCGGCATCCCGGCCGCGGGCAGCTACGCCGAGGTCCTGCGCGACCCCGACATCGACGGCGTGCTGCTGACCCTGCCGAACGAGATGCACCTGCCGTTCGCACGCGAGGCGGCGGCGGCGGGCAAGCATGTCTACCTCGAGAAGCCGGTCGCCAACACCCTCGCCGACGGGATCGTGGTCAGCAGGCTCGGGCAGGCGCACGACGTCCATGTCGTGGTCGGCCACTGTGCGCGCTTCCTGGCCGGCACGCGCATGATCCGCGCGATGATCGACGAGGGCCGGCTGGGCACGGTGAACCTGATCGAGGCGGCCTTCTGCAACGACCGTGGCCTGCGCCTGACGCCGGAGGACTGGCGCTGGTACGGCGATCGTTCGCCCGGGGGTTGCCTGAGCCAGATCGCGATCCACCAGTTCGACACGCTGCGCTACCTCGGGGGCGACCTGCATTCGGTGTCTGCCACCTGCGCGCATCGGTCGCCGCTGGCGGCAGAGGTCGAGGACCAGTGGCTGGTCGCAGCCACCTTCGCCGACGGCAAGTCCGGCCAGGTGGTTTCCAGCTGGACCAGCCCCGGACGCTACGACATCCGGGTCACCGGCGACCGCGCGACCGTGTGCTACGAAATCGACCAGGCGCATTGGGGCGATGCCGGACGCCTGCACGAGGGCGCGCGCCTCTGGGTGCAGGCGCGCGGCAAGGGCAATGCGACGCGCGAGGAGATCGCGGTGCCGGCCAGGGACATGTTCCGCGACGAGCTCGAGCAGTTCGCCGACGCGATCGTGCTCGGTCGCGCGCCCGAGATCTCCGCGGACAACGGCGTGCAGGCGCTGGCGGCGGTGTATGCGTCGCTCGCCTCGGCGCGAAACGGTGGCCGTGCCTGCCTTCTCGCCGAGACCATCGCAGCCGCCGCAGCGACCACAGGCGTCCCAGGCGCCACGAACGAACCTCCGGGAGCCCGCCCATGATCGAGACAGGCCGCGACACGGCGCCGCTGAAGATCCGCCGCATCGATGCGATCCCGGTCGCCCTGCCGCTGAAGAAGCCGGTGGTGATGGCCGGAGAGCGCATCGAACGCTCGATGAACCTGCTGGTGCGCATCGAGGCCGAGGACGGCCTCGTGGGCTGGGGCGAGGCGTCGTCGGCGCCGCAGATGACCGGCGACCTGCTGCCCGGGATGGTGGCCGCGGTGGACACCTGCCTCGCACCGCTGCTGGCGGGGCAGGACGCGCTGCAGCGGGCCGCGCTCGCCCGGCGCTGCGCCCGCGCGCTGGTCGGCAACACCGGTGCCAAGTGCGCAGTCGACATGGCACTGGCCGACCTCGTCGGCCGGCACCTCGGTGTATCGCTGGCGGACCTGTTCGGCGGTGCGCTGCGCGAGGACCTGCTGCCGATGTACCTGCTGGGCAACCCGAGAATCGAGGACGACATCGCGGAGGCGCAGCGCGAGCTCGCGGCTGGCTGGCGCTTCTTCAAGCTGAAGATCGGCATCAAGCATCCGCTCGAGGAAGCGCAGGCCGCAGTCGAGGTTCGTCGCTGCCTCGGACCCGATGTCGCGCTGTGCGCCGATGCCAACACCGGCATGACCTTCGCCGATGCACGCCTTTTCGCGCAGCGGGCGCGCGAGGCGAACCTGATGTTCATCGAGCAGCCGTTGCCCGGCGACGACTTCGACGGCATGGCGGCGCTCGCGCGCGCATGCGAAACCCCGCTCAACGGTGACGAGTCGATCGGCAGCGTCGCCGACCTGCGCATGCTGCACCGGATGGGCGCCATCCAGGGCGCGAACATCAAGACGATCAAGCTCGGCGGCGTCGGTCCGGCGGTGCAGGCGATGTGGGCTTGCGACACGCTCGGGCTGAGCATCAACCTGGCATGCAAGGTCGCCGAATCGAGCATAGCGGCGGCGGCGGTCGCGCAGTTGGGCTGCCTCGCCCCGAACCTCGACTGGGGACTGAACGTCACCCAGCACTACCTCGCCGAGGATGTGTGCGACATGCCGGTGCCGATCGTGCGCGGCACGTTGCGCCGGCCGGCCGGTGCCGGCCTCGGCGTGCAGGTGAGCGAATCGCGCGTCGAGCGCTTCCGCCTCCGCTAGCCGGGCGGAACAGAGCGAAGGACGCCAGCACGGAAGCACCAGCGGTAACGCACCAGGAGAAGGACCGATCATGATGGCAACGACTGCAGGACCCCGGGCGGTGATCAGCGGTCGCTTCGGGAAGCTCGAAGTGGTCCCGTTCGACGGCGCGATGGGCGCGGAGATCCGCGGGCTGGACCTGCGCGCGCTCGACGATGAATCGTTCCGCGTGCTGTACCAGGCCTATCTCGACCACGTGCTGGTGCTGGTGCGCGGGCAGGAGCTGTCCGACGTGCAGCAGGTCGAGGTGTCGCGCCGCTTCGGGCCGCTGGAGACTCCGCCGACAGCCAGCGAACGCTCTAGCCACCAGCACTTCGACGGGCCACCGGAGATCACGGTGGTGTCCAACCGCAAGGTGGGTGGCGTGCCGATCGGCGAACTGGGCGATGGCGAGGTGATCTGGCACAGCGACTACTCGTTCCGAGAGGTGATCGCCGGCATGCGCATGCTGAAGGCGGTCGAGCTGCCGCCGCCCGGGTCCGGCGGCAACACGCGCTTCTGCAATGCCTATGCGGGCTATGCCGCCTTGCCGCCGCGGCTGAAGGACCTGGTGCACGGTCGCACGATCAAGCACGACACCGCATACGACACCAACCGCAACCTGCGGCGTGGCGCGACCGAGGTCACCGACGTGCGCGCATCGACCGGCCCCAGCCATCCGATCGTCAGCACGCATCCCGAGACAGGCAGCAACAGCCTGTTCCTCGGGCGCCGGCTGAAGCACTACGTGAACGGGCTGCCGATCGAGGACTCCGAGGCGCTGCTCGACGAGCTGTGGGCGCACCTCGTCGACGAGCGCCACATGATCGAGCACGCCTGGCAGCCGGGCGACATCGTGATGTGGGACAACCGCTGCAGCGTCCATCAGCGAGGCCCGTTCGACCCGGGCACCGAACGCGAGCTGCATGCCACCCAGGTCAGGGGCCATCGCCCGTTCGAGGCGCCCGACGCACGCAGCCGCGACGCACACCCGCGCGCGGGCATCCACTGATGGAGGTCAGATGAAGGCAATCATGCTCAGGGGCGGCGGGGACATGCGCTACGAGACCGTTCCGGACCCGGAGCCCGGGGCGAACGAGGTCGTGGTGAAGGTGCACGCCTGCTCGATCTGTGGCTCGGATCTGCACGCCTTCCATGGCAAGCACCCGCGGCTCACCTTCCCGCGCATCCTCGGCCATGAGTTCGCCGGCGAGATCGTCGCGCTGGGCAGGGACATCCGCGGCTTCTCGATCGGCCAGCGCGTGTGCTGCGACATCGACCTCGCCTGCGGCACCTGCGGGCCGTGCAGGGCCGGCCGGGGCAACATCTGCGAGAAGCTGCGCACGATGGGCTTCGACAAGGACGGTGCCTATGCCGAGTACGCCGCGGTGCCGCACTTCAACCTGTATCCGCTGCCCGACGCGGTGACCTACGACCAGGCCTCGGCGGTGCAGGTGCTCGGCATCAGCTACCACGCGGTGGCCGATCGCGTGAAGCCGCAGCCCGGCGACAAGGTCGCGGTGATCGGTGCGGGCCCCATCGGACTCGGGGCGGCGCTGGTCGCGATGTCGCTCGGCGCCGAGGTGACCATCCTCGATCTGCTCGACTACCGCCTGCAGATGGCGGCGCGGCTGGGCATTCCGCACGGAAGGAATGCACGCGAGGGTAACCTGCGCGAGTGGGCGCTGTCGGTCACCGACGGGCATGGCTTCGACAAGGTGGTGGAATGCGTCGGCGGCCTGCAGGAGCGCACCGTCACCGATGCGATCAGCATGGTCAAGCGCGGCGGCCAGGTGACGGTGGTCGGCACGTTCCCGGAGAACCGGGCGACGATCCCGATCGCCTACATCAAGGACCGCGAGATCGACCTCAACTTCTCACGCGGCAACTTCAAGGCCTTCGCGCCCTGCCTGGAACTGATCGCCAGCCGCAAGGTCGATCCAGACCTGTACATCAGCCACCGCTTCCCGCTGCAGAAGGCCGAGGATGCGTTGCGGCTGCTCGAGGCGCGCGATGTCGAGGCGCACAAGATCGTGCTGCATCCGCAGGTGGCGGCATGAGTACCGGCCTCTCGACCGGCCTTTCGACCCACCGTCCGGCCGGCCGCGGTGCCGGGTCGTGGCGGGTCCCGCTGGCCGCGCTGCTGCTGGCGGTGGCGCCGTCCTGCCTCGCCGCCACAGCGCCGCCCGCCGCTGCATCCTGGCCGGATCGTCCGCTGCGCATCCTGATCCCGTTCCCGCCCGGCGGCGCGTCGGACACCATCGGGCGCACGACCGGTGACCAGCTCGCACAGCAGCTCGGCCAGCCGGTGGTGATCGACAACCGCCCGGGTGCCGGCGGACGGCTCGCGATCGAGATGCTCGCCGGCGCCCTGCCGGACGGCTACACCACGCTGGTCGGCAGCGTCGGTGGCATCGCGATCAGCCCGTCGCTCTATCGGAAGCTGCCCTACGATCCGGAGCGCGACCTGCTGCCGGTGAGCCGCATCGGCGAGATCATCAACGTGATGGTGGTCAATCCCTCGATCGGTGTCGCCAGCGTGAAGGACTTCATCGAGTGGACCCGCAAGCGCACGGAGCCGGTCCGCTTCGGCAGTTCGGGCACCGGCCAGCCCGACCACCTCGCCGCGGAGTTCTTCCAGCGTGCGGCAGGCGTGACCATGACGCATGTCCCCTACAAGGGAGGCGGACCGGCGCTGGTCGACCTGATGTCTGGCGACCTGCAGCTGATGTTCGCGACCTATGTCGTCGCGCTACCGCATGTGAAGTCCGGGCGGTTGCGCCTGCTCGGGGTCACCACGCCGGAACGGCAGGCGCTGCTGCCCGACCTGTCGGCCCTGTCGGAGGCGATACCGGGGTTCGGGCTGAGCAACTGGAACGGCCTGTTCCTGCCCGGGCGCACGCCGGTGGCGATCGCCGAGCGCCTGTTCGTCGAAGCGAACAAGGCCATCCTGTCGCCGGAGCTGAAGCGGCGGCAGGCGGTGGCCGGCATCGAGCCGGTCGGCAGCCGCTCGCGCGCCGAGTTCGCGCAGTTCGTGCGTGACGACACGGCGCGCTGGGCGCGCATCGTCAAGCAGTCCGGCATCGTCGTCGAATAGCCATGGACGAACGGGGGCGTACGGGAGGTGCCGATGGCAGCCGCTGAACGGATCTGCGGCGTGGTCGGTGCCGGCCTGATGGGCAGTGCCGTCTGCGCACGCCTGCGCGGGGCGGGCTTCGACGTTTCAGTGTTCGATGTCGATGCCGCGAAGGCGGCCGCACTGGCCTCGATCGGGGCGCGTCCGGTGGATTCGATCGCTGCGCTGGCATCCTGCCCGGCGGTCGTGCTCGCGGTGTTCAATACCGACCAGGTCGAGGCGGTGGTGGAAGGCCCGGGAGGACTCCTCGACGGCATCGTTGCCGGCAGCGCGTCGCCGGTGGTGATCTGCACCAGCACCTGCGACCCGGACCGGCTGGAGGCGCTCGACCGGCGGCAGGCGCCGCGCGGATTGCGCCTGCTGGAAGTGCCGGTATCGGGCACCAGCCGGCAGGTGGCGGCCGGATCCGGCGTCGGCCTGGTGGGCGGCGACCGGGCGACGATGGCGGCGGTGGCGCCGGTGCTCGACGCGATCTGTCCCGAGCGGCACTACCTGGGTGCGGTGGGCAACGGCTCGCGCGCGAAGCTCGCGGTGAACCTGGTGCTCGGGCTGAACCGCGCCGCGATGGCCGAAGGGCTGGTGTTCGCGGAACGGCTCGGCCTGGAGCGCGAGGCGTTCCTCGCCGTCGCGCGCGGCTCTGCCGCGTACTCCGCCGTGATGGAGACCAAGGGGCCGCTGATGGCGCGCCGGCAGTTCTCCGATCCACAGAGCCGCGTCGACCAGAGCCTGAAGGACTTCCACCTGATGATCGAGCAGGCAGCCGCCAGGGGGCAGCCGTTGCCGTTCGCCGAGGTCTACGCACGCATGCTCGAAAGCTGCATGGCCCTCGGCGAGGGCGCGCAGGACAACGCGCTGATCGTCGAGGCGATTGCCCGCTGCAGGCGCACGGGCTGAGCGCTGCACGCACTTCCAGCGACGTGGCTAAACGGAGGGTAACGATGCGATCGGACGTTCCGGAGTGCACGCGCAAGGCCTCGCGCCGGGCGGACGCCGCCATCGGGTGCCTGCTCGCCTGCGCCTTGGTGGCCGCGCTGCCGGGGCAGGCGCGGGCCCAGGCGCCGGCGCCCTGGCCGTCCAAGCCGCTGCGCTGGATCGCACCCTATCCACCCGGCGGCTCCTCCGACCTGGTGGCGCGCGCGGTCGGCACCCGGCTTGCCGAGCAGGTCGGCCAGCCCGTGCTGATCGACAACCGGCCCGGCGTCGGCGGTGCGCTGGGTAGTGCGATCGCCGCGCGTGCCGCGCCGGACGGCTACACGCTGCTGCTGGCCAACATCGCGCCGCTGGCGATCGCCCCGCACATCCACGCCGGGCTGGGCTACGACGTGGCGCGCGATTTCGATCCGGTGACGCTGCTCGCGACCGGGCCGACCATCCTGGTGGTGGGGCCGACGCTGCAGGTGAAGACGGTGGGCGAGCTGGTCGCGCTGGCCCGGGCCCGGCCGGGGAGCCTCAAGTACGGATCGGGCGGCAGCGGAACGCCTGCGCACCTGACCACCGAACTGCTGCGCTCGATGACCGGGACGGACATGGTGCATGTCCCGTACAAGGGCACCGGCCAGTCGGTGACCGACCTGCTCGGTGGCCACATCGATTTCGTGTTCGCGAGCATGCCGATCACCGCAGCCCATGTGAAGGCCGGCCGGTTGCGCGCGATCGCGGCGTCCAGTGCGCGCCGCACCGCGGTCGCGCCCGACCTGCCGACCATGGACGAGAGTGGCGTGCCCGGCTTCGACATGGTGACCTGGTGGGGCGTGGTGTTGCCGGCGCGGAGCGACGCTGCGATCGTCGACCGCGTCAACGCTGCGCTGCGCAGGGCGCTCGCCCATGCGGACGTCAAGGAGCGTTTCATCGCCCTGGGCATCGACGTGCAGGCGAGCACGCCAGCCGAGTTCCGGAAGTTCATGGCCGCGGAGCACGCCCGCTATGCGCGGATGGCGAAGGAGGTCGGCCTGAAGGCCGACTGAAGGCCGACCGAAAGCAGACCCACGGCCGCTCGAATGCCCAATCGTGGCTGCAGCCCGCAGCGCGACCCGCACCCGCAGGAGGAGATCCAGATGATGACGCCGAAGCCGATGATCCCCAGCCGTGCACCGCGCTGGCGCCTGCCGGACGGGCGGTGTGTGCTTGCCGCCTTCGCCCTCCTGCTGGCGCAGGGGGCCGCGGCGCAGACCTTCCCGCAGCGTCCGATGCGGGCGATCGTCCCGTTCCCGGCCGGTGCCTCCTACGACACGATCATGCGGATCGTCGGCAACGCGGTGACGGAGTCCACCGGCCAGCCGATCGTGATCGAGAACCGGCCGGGCGCCAGCGCGATCATCGGCGCCGATACCCTGGCCAAGGCGACGCCGGACGGCCACACGATAGGCATGCTCGGCAACAACCACACGATCCTCGAGGCCCTGGGACGCAAGACGCCATACGATCTCTACAAGGACTTCGCGCCGCTGATGCGGATCGCCGTGCTGGACAACGTGATCGTGGTGCATCCGTCCGTCCCGGCAAAGGACATGAAGGAACTCGTGGCGCTGATGCGCGCCAATCCGGACAAGTACCGGTATGCCTCCGGCGGACAGGGCGGCAGCACCCACCTCGCGGGTGCGCTGATCGCCAACGTGGCCAAGGTGCGCATGCTGCATGTGCCCTACAAGGGGGGTGGCTTCGCGGTCAATGGCCTGGTCGGCGGCGAGGTTCACCTGATGGCGGTGAACATGATCTCCGCCAAGCAGCACGTACCCTCGGGCCGCCTGCGCGCACTGGCCGTGGCCGCACCGAAGCGCTCGCAGCACATGCCGGAGGTGCCGACGACGGCCGAGGCCGGCTTCCCGGGTGCGGAGGCGTCCCAGTGGTACGGCGTGTTCGCGCCGGCAGGAGTTCCGGCCGCGATCCTCAAGCGCCTTGAGGACGAACTGCGCAAGGCGACCGCGCGCGCCGACGTGCGAACCCTGCTCGCCGCGCAGGGCGCCGATGCCTATTCGGAGACGCCGGCGGAACTCGCCGCCTTCGTGCGCGAGGACGTGCGCATCAACCGCGAGACGGCACGCGAGGCGGGCATCAAGTCGGTCGAATGAACAGGGAAGGAGCAGCCATGGCACTAGGACTCACGGCCTCGCAGTCGAGGGACTACAGGGCGGACGGATGCCTGCATCCGCTCGACGCGCTGAGCGGCGCCGAAGTGGAACGTTACCGCGCCGCACTGGAGGGCACCGAGGCCCGCCTGGGCGGATCGCTGATGGCGATCGACCGCAAGTACCGCGGCAACCTGCACATCATGTGCCGTTGGATGGACGAACTGGCGCGCACACCGGCCATCCTCGATGCGGTGGAATCGCTGCTGGGCCCGAACCTGCTGCTCTACACCACCCGCTTCTTCATCAAGGAGCCGCGCAGCGACGGCATCGCTGCCTGGCACCAGGACTGCACCTACTTCGGATTGCGGCCGTTCGACCATGTGACGGCGTGGGTGGCGCTGTCGGACGTGACCGAGCAGGCCGGCCCGGTCGAGTTCGCGGTCGGCAGCCACATCCGGGGCGCCTTGCAGCAGAAGAGTGGCCTGATCAAGAACAGCGTGAACACCGCCGGACAGATCATCGTCGAGCATTTCGACCAGTCCGAGATCGCGCGCGCGATCCTCAAGCCCGGACAGTTCTCGCTGCACCATACCTGCGTGGTGCACCAGTCGCGTCCGAACGCATCGGATACGCGCCGCATCGGCATCGCGCTCAGCTACATCCCGACGCACACCCGCTACATCGGACGCCGGCGCATGCCGGCCGCGCTCGTGCGCGGCGAGGACCGCCACGGCCATTTCGACCTGCAGCCACGGCCGGTGGAGGACTTCGGGACGGCGGAGATGGCGCGCCACGACATCACGTTCCGCGCCTACATCGATTCCTTCTACGAGCAGCTCGACGAAGCCGAAAAGGACCTGCCCGAGGAAGCCGCCGCCGGGCTCGTCTACTGACGGGCCTCACGGTTCCCACGGCGCCTGACGGACGACACGAGGAGAAGACGATGGACGAATCCCGCAAGCCGGCCGCCAACGATGCCGCGCGGATCCACGCCACGCCGTCGGCCGCACCGATCGGCGCAGAGGTCCACGGCGTGGACCTCGCGCTGCCGCTGGGCGAGGCCGCGTTCGAGCGCATCCTCGAGTTCTTCCACCAGCATTCGGTGATCGTCCTGCGCGGGCAGCGGCTGACGCCGGCGCAACTGGTCGCGTTCAGCGCCCGGTTCGGACCGCTCGACGTGCACCACATGACCGAACATGTGTTTCCGGAACTGCCGCAGGTACGCGTGCTGTCCAACGCGAAGAAGAAGGACGGCAGCGCCGCGGGCATCACGCGTGGCGGCATGCACTGGCATTCGGACCTCTCCTACAAGCCGGTGACCGCACTCGCGACACTGCTGTACGGCCTCGAGTGCCCGGCCGAGGGCGCGGATACCGAGTTCGCCAGCACGACGGCGGCCTGGGCCGCGCTGCCGGACGAGGCGAAGGCGGGCCTGGCTGGCCTCACCGCGGTGCACGACCGCAACTTCCGCTATTCGGCGCTCTATCCGAACCGGGCGCCCCTGACCCCGGAACAGGTAGCCGGCGTGCCGCCGGCGGTGCACCCGCTGGTCGTCGAACATCCGGCCACGCGACAGCCTGCACTGTTCGTCGCGAAAGACGTCGTGTCGCACGTGGTCGGCATGGATGCCGCGCCGTCCCGCGCGCTGATCGACGAACTGGAGGCGTTCATCACGCGCCCGGCATTCGTGCATGCGCATCGCTGGCAGCCGGGAGACCTGGTCGTGTGGGACAACCGCTGCCTGCTGCACCGTGCGACGCCGTATGCATTCGACCGCGATACCCGCACGCTGTGGCGCACGCAGGTCAAGGGAAGCGTGCCGCGTGCGCCTGCGACCGCAGCGGCCTGAGCTGTGTCCGGGGCTGGATTGCCATGCATAGGCGGTGCCTATGGGTCTCATTGCCGCTGCCATATTGATTGCGGAGAGAGCGCCGGGCTAGCCTCGGTCTCAGAACGGGAAGCGAGACGCTTGTGATCCAGATCGAGAACCTACGGCAGCAGGAACCGGATGCGCACACCGGGGCAAACCACGCGCACGCCGGCCACGTCCACGACGGATCCTGCGCGCTTGCGGGCGACGCCACGCCGGCGCAGGGGCATCGCGACGGCCCGGTACCGGTGTGGGTGATCACCGGGTTCCTTGGCAGCGGCAAGACCACGCTGGTCAACCGCCTGCTGAAGGATGCGGCGCTGTCCCAGGCGGCGGTCGTGGTCGGCGAATACGGCGAGGTCGGCGTCGACCATGTCCTGATCGAGGCGCCGTCCAAGCGCGTGCGCCTGGTCGACAGCGGCTGCATCTGCGGACACGTGCACGACGAGATCGCAGCGCGCCTGCTGGACCTCGATGCGAGCCGTGACGACGGCCCCGAACACCAGTTCGACTGCGTGCTGATCGAGACCTCGGGCCTCGCGGATCCGGTGCCAGTCGTGCAGTTGTTGCTGACCGACGAGGCGATCGCCCGCCGCTTCGCGCTGCGTTCGGTGATCACCGTCGTGGATGGCCTGATGGGCGAGGAATCCCTCGCGCGCCATCCGGAATCGCTGAAGCAGCTTGCCGTCGCGGACACGGTGGTGATCAGCAAGAGCGACCTGGCCGACGAGGATGCCATCGATACGCTGCGCGCCCGCGTCGCGGCGCTCAACCCGGGCGCACGGCTGTTCACCGCCGCGCACGGCCGGGTGGGGGTGGAGGCACTGCTCGCCGCCAGCGCATGGTCCGACCAGGCCGGCCCACGCGATGCCCGCGCCTGGCTCGCCGAACTGCAGCAGTCGGCCGCGGCGCCTGGCGGGCCGACCGATCCGGCGATCCGGACGCTGTCGCTCGTTCACGAAGGCGAGGTCACGCGGCCCGGGCTGGTGCTCTGGCTGAACCTGCTCGCCGGCTTCCGTGGTGCCGGGTTGCTGCGCGTGAAGGGCATCGTCAACGTCGAGGGACGCCCCGTGGCGATCCATGCGGTGCAGCGGGTGATCAGCGAACCGGTCGAACTCGAAGGCTGGCCCGACGAGGACCGGCGCACCCGGCTGGTGGTGATTGCCCGCGGCATGCGCGAGGCGGACATCACCGCCACGTTCGATGCGTTCCGGATCGAGGCGGGGCGCGATCGCAGGAACACCGTGCTCAGGCCGGAACGCTACGAGGCGTTCCGGCGCGTGATGGAGGCCTTCCGCTGACGCGGAGGCAGCGCCCCGCAGAACGGGGCAGGGAACATCCGGCCGGACGCCCGGGCCATGCAGCACGGACGACGGCATTCCAGAGGAGGCAGTACCCATGAGCAGGAACGAACCCCAGCCCGGGGACACCGGCGCAGACGCGACCCCGTTGTTCGTGACGGGCGCGCGGCTGATCGACTGCACCGGCGCGGAGCCGATCCGCGATGCGGTGGTGGAGATCCGCGGCAAGCGCATCTTCGCCGTCGGCAACCGGCAGTCGATCCGGATACCCGAGGGCGCGCAGGTGCTCGACTGCGGCGGCGCCACGCTGATGCCAGGCATGCTCGACTGCCACATCCACACGATGATGTTCAACTGCCTGACCTTCCACAACTTCCGGGTCGCGCAGTGGGAGATCACGCCCGAGCTGCAGCAGATGTATGGCGTGTTCCATGCGCAGCTCTGCTTCGACATGGGCTTCACCACGCTGCGCGACATGGGGCTGGCGGCGAGCCGGGGGCTGCTGGTCAACGAGGCCTGTGCGATCCGTGACGCGTTCGACGCCGGCATCCTCGAGGGGCCGCGCATGCTCGTGGCCGCCTTCACCTCGATCACCGGCTCCCACCTCGACCTGATCCAGCCGCGCGCCGCGCTGCGCGTGGGCTTCCAGACGGCCGATGGGCCGTGGGAACTGCGCAAGCTGGCGCGCACGAACATGCTCGCCGGGTGCGACATCATAAAGACCTGCGCTTCGGGCGGGGGTGGTACGGACAAGGAAGAGCCGGACATCCGGAACATGACGCAGGAGGAACTCGACGCGCTGGTCGACGAGGCGCATGCGATGCACAAGCCCTGTGCGGTGCACTGCTTCACGCCATCCGCGCAGCGCATGGCGCTGAAGGCTGGTGCCGATACGCTCGAGCACATGGTGTTCCACGAGGACGAGACCATCGACCTGATCTGCGAGTCAGGCGTGTACGTGACGCCGACGCTCTCCCACCGCACCGACCATGCGATCGAACTGCGCCGTGAGCAGGGCACGTCGATGTTCGTGATCAAGAAGATGAAGAGCATCCAGCAGAACTGCTTCGACACCTTCCAGAAGATGTACGCCAGGGGCGTGAACATCGCGATGGGCACCGACATGGGCTTCGATCCCGAGATGGGGACCAACGCGCGCGAGCTCGGGCTGTATGTCGACCTTGGCATGCAACCGATGCATGCGCTGCAGACGGCCACGCTCAATGCCGCGCGAGCACTGAAGCTCGACCGTGACCTGGGTACGCTCGAGGCCGGCAAGCTCGCCGACCTCATCGCTGTGGACGGCGATCCGCTGGCGGACATCAAGTGCCTGCAGGCGAAGCAGAACATCCAGATCGTGATGAAGGAAGGCAAGGTCTACGCGGACCGCCGACCCGGGCATTCGAAGAACGTGGTCAATGCCGCGCCCGGCAGCTGGAAGATCATGGACTACCTGTAACCGATGGCCACGGGGGAAACGGCGGTGGTCACCGGGGCTAGCGCCGGCATCGGCGCGGCGATCGCCCGGGTGCTGCTCGAGCAGGGCCACGACGTGGTCACTCTGCAGCGGCGGCCGCCGTCGTACACCCATCCCCGGCTGTCCTTCCGTGCGGTGGACCTTTCCGACCGTACGGCGGCGCGGCAGGTCGCGGCCGAGGTGGCTCAGGCCCACCCGGTGCGCTACCTGGTGAACAACGCGGGGGTGAACCGGCCCGGCCGGATCGAGCAGGTCACCGACGAAGACCTCGACCAGGTGTTCTCGATAAACCTCGCGGCGGCGATCGTGCTCGCGCAGGCTTTCCTGCCGGGTATGCGCGCAGCGCGCTACGGCCGCATCCTGAACATTGCCTCGCGCGCGATGCTGGGGAAGGTCGGCCGCGCGGCTTATGCCACCACCAAGGCGGGGCTGGTCGGGCTGACGAACTCGCTGGCGGTCGAGGCGGGGGCCGACGGCGTGACGGTCAATGCGATCGCGCCCGGTCCCGTCGCGTCGGAACTCTTCGACAACGGCCATCCGCCGGGCAGTACGCAGCGCCAGCGGGTGATCGACGGAATCCTCGTCGGGCGTGTGGGGACGCCCGAGGACATCGCCCATGCCGCCGGGTTCCTGCTCGACCGGCGCAGCGGGTATGTCACCGGCCAGCTGCTGTACGTCTGTGGTGGCACCAGCGTTACCGGGACGGGCGGCCAATGAACGGGGGCAGCAGCACGTAGTGCAGGGGGAACGGAGCCGGCAGAGACCGGAACGTCCAGCGCGCAGGCGCACATGTCGTCCAAAGGAGGAAGCATGATGAACACCATCTGTTCGCCCGGCGCCCAGCGTCGCTGGAATGCGCCGTCCACGCTGTGCACCAGCGCAGCCGCGCTGTGTGCGGCGCTCGTCGGGGTCGGCTCTGGCGCTGCCATCGCACAGGCGCCCGCGTTTCCCGCCAAGCCGATCCGCATGATCGTGCCGTTCCCGCCTGCGGGCACGTCGGACATCATCGCGCGCGTCATGGGCCAGAAGATGACCGAGGCGTGGGGACAGCCGGTCCTGGTCGACAGCCGACCGGGGGCGGGCGGCAGTCTCGGCGCAGAGATCGCGGCCAAGACGCCGCCCGACGGCTACACCGTGTTCGTCGGTAACGCGGCCCCGATCTCGACCAATCCGCTGCTGATCAAGGTCAACTACGATTCGCTGCGGGACTTCGCGCCGGTGACGCTGGTCGCACGCGCGCCACAGCTCGTGGTGGTACACCCCACGGTGCCGGTGAAGTCGATGAAGGAGCTGGTCGCCTGGGTCAAGTCCGAAGGCGGCAAGGTCGACTATGGTTCGTCGGGCATCGGCACCATCGCCCACCTCGCCACCGAGATGTTCAAGAGCATGACCAGCACCGAGATGGCGCACATCGCCTACAAGGGCATGCCGCTGACGATGAATGCGCTGGTCGCCAACGAAGTCAAGGTGGTGTTCTCGGACATGGCCCCGGCGCTGACCCAGGTCAAGGCAGGCAAGCTGCGGGCGCTGGCCGTCACCTCCGGGCAGCGCTTCCCGCTGCTGCCCGACATGCCGACGGTGAGCGAGGTGTTGCCCAGTTTTGACATCGCGAACTGGTGGGGGCTGTTCGTCACTGCCGGAACGCCGGCGCCGATCATCGCGCAGATGAACGCCACGCTCGTGAAGGCGCTGCAGGGTGCGGAAGTCCGGGACCGGTTCACCGCGCTTGGCGTCGAGGCGGTCAGCAGCACGCCTGCGGAACTCGCCGCGCTGGTGAAGAGCGAGATGGCGGCGTTCGGTGCACTGATCAAGGCGCAGAACATCCGGGCGCAATGAGCATGCATACACGTACTCGAAGCATCCATCGCCGGCACCTGCCTGCCGTTGCCGGAATGGTCGTGGCGATGCTCGCCGTGGTCGCCCTGCCGGCCGTCGCCGCTTCTCCTGCCCAGGCGTGGCCGCAGCGTCCGGTGCGCGTGGTGGTGCCGTTCGCACCGGGCGGTGCATCCGATTTCGTCGGCCGCATCATCCAGCCCAGGCTGTCCGCCGAACTTGGGCAGCAGGTGGTGATCGACAACCGCACTGGTGCCGCCGGCAATATCGGCGTCGAGGTCGCCGCCACGGCATCGCCAGACGGGCACACGCTGCTGCTCGGCAATGTCGGCACCATGGCGATCAATCCGTCGCTCTATCCGAAGTTCGCGCACCATCCCACGCGCAGCTTCGTGCCGGTGAGCCAGGTGGTCGACGTGCCGGGCTCGCTGGTCACGCATCCGTCGGTGCCGGCCACGTCGGTGAAGGAACTGGTCGCCCTGCTGCGTGCGCATCCGGACAAGTACAACTTCGCCTCGTCCGGCGCGGGCAGCGCGAACCGGCTCGAGACCGAACTGCTGATGCGTGCGACCGGGACGCGCATGGTGCATGTGCCGTACAAGGGCGGTGCGGGTCCGGCGGCAGCCTCGCTGATGGGGGGCGAGACTCAGGTCGCTTTCCTCACGTTGTCTTCGACGGTCAACTTCGCGCGCCAGGGCAAGCTGCGCCTGCTCGGCGTCGTCGCGCCCGCGCGCGTCGCCGGCCTGCCTGACGTGCCGACCATGGTCGAGGCCGGTTTCCCCGACATGAAGATCGGCTCCTGGCAGGGCGTGTTCACGCCGCGCGGCACGCCGGCGCCGGTCGTGGCGCGCCTTTTCGACGCCGTGAACAAGGCGATGGCGCAGCCCGAGGTCGCCGAACGCCTGCTCGGCGGCGGGGTGGCCGTTGTCACCAGCGAAACGCCAGCCGCCTTCCGCACCTTCGTCGACAGCGAGATCGCACGCTTCGGCAAAGTCATACGCGAAGCGAAGATCACCGACGACTGACAGGCCCCGAACAGCCTCGCTCCGATTTTTCCCCGTGAACACGAAAGGATGCAGATGAAAGCCACCGCAGCGAAGAAGAAGACTGTCGTACGCAAGGTCGTGAGCAAGGCAGCACCGGCGAAGCGCTCCTCGAAGACCAAGACCAAGGGCGCGTTGAAGGCGGGCGGCTCCAACGGTTACCTGTTCAAGATGTCCAAGCTCACCAAGGTGCCGGCTGGTACCGGGTACTCCACCTCGGCCGGCGGCGTGGTCGAGGGAGACCGCATGCTGGTGGGCTGGATCGACAAGCCGCGCGGTACCGGCTCGCGCATGCATACGCATCCGAACGAACAGTTCAACTACGTGGTGAAGGGCACGCTGAAGGGTTCGGTCAACGGCAAGCCAGTGGTTGCCAAGGCCGGCTCGATGATCTACATCCCGGCCAATGCACCGCATACGCTGGTGTCCACCCCGGACGAGGACGTGATCTTCATCGCCATCAAGGACCTCTCGCACGGGATCATCGGCATGGCGGTGGACGGCACGATGTCCGGCCCGCACTACGAGCCGGGTTTCGGACGCGGCAAGGGTGCCGGTGCGAAGAAGGCGAAGAAAGAGAAGTCCACGAAGACTGCAGCACGCTGAGGAGCCAACATGCCTTTCCACCGGTTCGAAGCGATCGAGCAGAGCTACCTCACGCCCGACCTTTCCACGGCCCGCGGGCCGGTGATCGAAGGTGACTACCTGTGGTTCTGCCTGGTCAACAAGACCGCGGGTACCGGTTCGGAGCTGCACTACCATCCGAACGAACTGCTGATCTTCCCGGTCGCCGGGAAGATCAATGCCGTGGTCGGCAAGGACCGCCGGGTGGTGGCGCCCGGCACCTTCGTGCATGCACCGGCCTTCGCCCGGCACTCGATGCGCGCCACCGAGGATGGCGACCTGTCCTACCTGTACATGAAGGACAAGACCTGGACCGTGGTCGGCCTTGCCGTCGACGAGAAGGTGCCCGAACGGGCGCTCACCATCGACGAGATCAACCGGCTGCATGAGCAGGGCAAGGGCAAGCTTGGCGAGCGCGGCGACGGAGCGACCCGCCATCGCGAAAAGGGGTCGAGCAGCATGGTGGTCGAGGGCATCGACACCTGCTTCCATCCGGTCATCGAGGGGTTCGATGCGCCGGCCATCTCCGGGCGCCGCGAGACGACGATCGAGGGCGAGCGCCTTGCTTTCGCGTTCGTCGATGCGCCGCGTGCCGGGCAGGCGCCGACGGCCGAATCGCCCGCGCCGCACGAGGTGTTCTTCTACATGGTGCGCGGCATGCTCGAGGTGTCGCTCGACGGTGAGCGGCGCCGGCTGGTACCAGGCGACGTGATGCACGTCCGGCGCGGGCAGCCGTTCTGGCTGGCAGCCGCCGAAGGCGGGGCGCGCTATGCGAGCGTGCGTTCGACCGACTGGCTGGAGCACCGGATCGACGACATGCCCGACGACGAACGCGAGCAGTCGCGCCTGCACAACCGGGCCAATTAGAGCGGCGAAGCGTTGAAGATGAGGCCCTGACGATGAAGATCGGATTGATCGGTACCGGCCGCATGGGAACGGCGCTGGGCGGGCGGCTGCTCGACGGTGGCCATTCGCTGCGGGTGTTCGACCTGGACCCGGCGTCGGTCGCGCCGCTGGTGGCAGGCGGGGCGACCCATGCGGCGACGCTCGAGGACACCTTCGACACCGATCTCGTGATAACGCTGGTTCCGGACGACAAGGCGGTCGAGGCGATCTGGCTAGACGGCAAGCGCATCCCGGGCCTGCCTCTGCAGACGGTTCATGCCTGCATGGCCTCGATCAGCTATGCGATGGGCGGCCGGCTGGCGGCCGCCCACGCCGAAGCCGGACGCCGCTACCTGTCGGTGCCGCTGTTCGGCCGCCCCCCGCTCGCGGCGCGCGGCGAACTCGACGTGATCGTCGCCGGGGATGCCGCAGCGATCGCCGATTGCCGACCGGCGCTGGAGACCATCGGCCGCCAGGTTTTCGAGGTCGGCTCGCGCCCGGAACAGGCCAACCTGGTGAAGATCGCCCGCAATTTCCTGGTCGCCAACGTGATCGAGGGGCTGGGCGAGGCGTTCGCGCTGTGCAGCAAGGGTGGGGTCGAGGCGGAGCGCTTCCTGCAGGTACTGGTCAACACGTCCCTCGACGCACCCGCCTACCGGTACTATGGCGGCTACCTGGTCGCACGGTCGCGCGAAACGCTGCTGCCGATGCGCCTGGGGCTCAAGGACATCGAACTCAGCATGCAGGCAGCCATGGAACTGGATACCGAGCTCCCGACGGCCGCGCTGATCCGCGGGCAGATGCTCGCCGCGATCGGCGACGGCTGGGGCGAACGCGACTGGGCCGCGCTGGCCGAGTGGATCGGCGAACGTGCCGCGCGGGTGCGCGATGAATGACGCGCCCGGGATGGACCCCGCCTCGGCGGAGGCGCTGGTCGAGAAGCTCGCGCAGGCGGTCGGCCGCGCGAACGTGCTTACCGACCCGGCCGACGTCGCGCCGGCGCTGAGCGACTGGCGCGGCTTCTACCACGGGCGCGCGCTGGCGCTGGTGCGTCCGGGCAGCACGGCAGAGGTCGCGGCGGTCGTGCGCGCCTGCGCCGAGACCGGCACCGCGGTAGTCGCGCAGGGTGGCAACACCGGCATGTGCGGCGGCGCGACCCCGACGATGGACGGTCGCACGATCGTGCTGTCGCTGTCGCGCATGAACCGCGTGCTCGCGCTCGATCCGCTGAACGACACGATCACCGTCGAGGCCGGTTGCGTGCTGGCCACGGTGCAGCAGGCCGCCACTGCCGCGGGCCGGCTGTTTCCGCTGTCGCTGGGCGCGGAGGGCAGCTGCCAGATCGGCGGTAACCTGGCGACCAATGCCGGCGGGGTGAACGTGCTGCGCTATGGCAACACGCGCGACCTCGCACTCGGGCTGGAAGTCGTGCTCGCCGATGGCAGCGTACTCGGCGGCCTGCGCGGGTTGCGCAAGGACAACACCGGCTACGACCTGAAGCAGCTGTTCATCGGCTCGGAAGGCACGCTCGGCGTGATCACCGGTGCGGTGCTCAAGCTGTTCCCGATGCCGCGCACCTCGGTCACCGCGTTCGCCGCCGTACCCGATCCTGCCGCCGCGATCGCGCTGCTCGGTCGCTTGCGCGAGCAGGTCGGCAACCGGGTCAGCGCATTCGAACTGATCTCGCGCTTCAGCATCGAATTGGTGCTCGCCCACATCCCCGGTACGCGCGATCCGCTGCCGACGGCCTCGCCGTGGTACGTGCTGACCAACGTCGACGATCCGCGCACCGAGTCCGACCTGCGGCCGGCGCTGGAGCAGGCGCTCGGAGATGCGGTCGAGGCCGGGCTGGTGAGCGATGCGGCGCTGGCCGAAAGCGATGCGCAGGCTCAGGCGCTGTGGCGCATCCGCGAGTCGATCCCCGATGCGTCGAAAGTCGAAGGCCTGCTCTACCGGCACGACATCTCGGTGCCGACCAGCGATATCCCGTCGTTCATCGACGAGGCGGGCGCGCGGCTCGAAGCGGCGTTTCCCGGCACCCGGGTCGTCTGCTTCGGGCATATCGGCGACGGCAACCTGCACTACAACTGCTACGTGCCGGGCCGGATGCGCGACGACCCGGTGGCGATCGCGGCGACCGATGTCAACGAAGTGGTGTTCCGGCTGGTGCACGAGCGTGCCGGGTCGATCAGCGCGGAACACGGCATCGGCCAGGCCAAGGTCGCGGAGTTGTCCCACTACAAGAGCGCCGTCGAGCTCGCGGTGATGCACCGGCTGAAGGCGGTGCTCGATCCGCAGGGCATCATGAACCCGGGCAAGGTGGTCTGAGCCGGATTCAGGCGGGTGCTGGAGGCTGCGGGTTCAGCCCGGCGCGGGGCGCTGCCGGCTGTAGGCCTTGCGGATCATCGCCGCGATCGCGCGGGCGGCGGCCGAGCGTTCGCTACCGCCGCACCACAGGATCGCGACGCTGCGGGTGAGCCTGGGCTTGAGGGGGATGCAGCGCAGCCGAGGGAAGATCGCCGCCATCCGGTGCGTCTGTATCGTCGCCAGGTTACTCCGCTGCACGGTCGCCAAAATGGTGTCGGTGGAGTCGATCTCGATGCGCACCCGCGGCTCGACGCCGGCCTCCGCGAACCACTGCGAGACCAGCAGCCGCGACGGGAACTGCCGCGTCAGCACGACGAGCGGCTGGTCGGCGAGTTGCCCGGCGGTGATCTCGCGCCGGCGCGCATAGCGGTGCGTGTCGGAGACGACAAGCGTCATCGCTTCCTCGAACAGCTTCTCGGATTCGATGCGAGAGGATTCCGGCGTCACGTAGGCGATGCCGAGGTCGAGGTCGCCGCGCACCAGGTGCGCTTCCATCTCGCGCGTGGGCAGCTGGCGCACGACCACGCGGATGTCCGGGTAGGCCTCGCTGAAAGCGCCGAGGATCGGCGGCAGCAGCGAACTGTTGAACGACTGGAACACGCCGATGCGCAGCGTGCCGCGCATCAGTCCCTGCAGCTCCGCCAGCGAGTTCTCGGCGGCGTCGATCTCGTTGAGCACGCGCTGCGCATGTTCGCGGAACACTTCGCCAGCCGCCGTGAGGCGGACATGCCGGCCGACGCGGTCGAGCAGCGCGCAGCCGACGCCGTCCTCGAGCTGGCGGATCTGCTGCGACAGCGTGGGCTGGGTGACGTTCAGCGCGACCGCCGCCCGCGTGAAGCTGAGCGACTCGGAGACCGCGAGGAAGTAGCGCAGGTGGCGGAGTTCCATGGGATGACGCATCGTTGCCCTTGGTGCAGCCAACGGAGGCTGTGGCATCATCATACGGCACATGAAGCACGGTACGTCCGGGTCGACAGGGGCGGCCGGCAAGCGAGGAGCAAGATGGAAGCATGCGATGCACCCTGTGCGCGGGCCGAACGGCTCCGTTGGCTGGCTGGCTTCACCGCCGGAACGGCGCTGGTGGTCGCCTTTGCCTGCAGCACGGCCTCCGCCCAGTCATGGCCCAACCGCCCGGTGCGCGCGATCGTGCCCGGTCCGCCGGGCGGCGGCACCGACATCCTCACCCGCGCCGTAGTGCAGAAGATGGCCGAGAACCTCGGCCAGCCGTTCGTGGTCGAAAACCGTGCCGGCGGCAGCGGCATCATCGGCGTCGAGCTCGCGATGCGTGCACCGCCGGACGGCTACACGGTGCTGATGGGCCACAGCGGCACGCATGCGATCAACCTGAGCCTGCGCAAGACGCTGTCCTACCATCCATTGCGCGACTTCACGGCGCTGATGCTGGTGGCAAGCGTGCCTAACGCGCTGGTGGTCCATCCGTCTTTCCCGGCGAAGTCGGTGAAGGCGATGGTCGCGCTGGCGCGCGCGAAGCCGGGGCAGGTCACCTATGCCTCGGCCGGCACCGGCTTCTCGCAGCACCTGGCGGGCGTGTTGTTCGCCGACCTCGGCGGCGTCGACATGCTGCACGTCCCGTACAAGGGCAGCACCCCCGGCATGACCGATGTCATCGGTGGCAACGTGATGAGCATGTTCCCCAACATAACCACCGCGATGCCGCACCTGAAGACCGGCCGGCTACGCGCGCTCGGCGTGACCTCGGCGAAACGCTCGGACGTGCTACCCGAGATTCCCGCCATCGCCGAGACCTTGTCCGGCTACGAGGCGCTTGCCTGGTTCGGCCTGTTCGGCCCGGCCGCGATGCCGGCGGACCTGGTGCGCCAGGTCAACGCAGAGATGGTGCGCGCGCTGGGCGATACGAAGGTGCGCGAGATGATCCGAAGCCAGGGCGGGGACATCGGCGGCGGATCGTCCGACCAGTTCCAGTCATTCGTGCAGGCCGAGATCGTGAAGTGGGCAAAGGTGATCAAGCGGGCCGGCGTGGAGCAGGAGTAATGCGCCCGATTTGACGTTGCGCGGCGGTGCCTTGTATCGTGGGCCGATCGTATCTGCAGCAGGTCCCGCCATGGTCCGCCGTCGTCGCAGCATCCGTTCCGCCGTCTTCATCGCGGCTGGCCTCGTGTCCACCGTCGCAGTCGTGCCTCATGCGTGGGCCCAGCCGGCCGACAAGTGGCCAGCGCGCGCGATCCGCATCCTGATCGGCTATGCGCCGGGCACCTCGATCGACATCAACGGTCGCTTCCTCGCGCAGCGCCTGTCGGAGGAATACGGCCAGCCGGTTCTGGTCGACAACCGTCCCGGTGCCACCGGGGCAATCGCCGCCGAGGCGGTGGCCAAGGCTGCGCCCGACGGCTACACGCTGCTCGCCGGACCGGGCTCGGGCATCGTCGCCACGCCCTGGCTGCAGAAGGTGCAGTTCGATCCGCTGCGCGACTTCGCACCGGTGGCGCTGATCGGCGAGTTCTCGTTCCTGATGGTCGCGCATCCCTCGCTGCCGGTGAAGACCGCGCGCGACGTGCTGGCCCTCGCGCGCAAGCGGCCGGGCGAGATCGCGTACGGTTCGAACGGCGTCGGCAGTGCGTTCCACCTCGCCGGTGTGCTGTTCGGCGCGATGGGTAACGTGGACATCCTGCACGTGCCCTACCGGGGCGGTGGCAATGCGGCGCTGGTCGACCTGACGGGCGGGCGCATCCACCTGATGTGGAACAGCCCGGTGTTCCTGCTGCCGCATGTGAAGGGTGGCCGCATGCGGGCGATCGCGGTCACCGGCCCGAGGCGGGTGCCGGCGATGCCTGACGTACCGACGATCGCCGAGTCGGGCCTGCCTGGCTACAGCATGACCGGTTGGCAGGGCGTGGTCGCGCCGGCCAACACGCCGCGCGAGGTGGTGACGCGCCTGAACGGCTCGATCGGCAAGGTGCTGGGATCGACCGAAGGCCGCGATGCCTGGACCGGGCAGGGGATGGAGCCGACCGTGCTGTCGCCGGAGCAGTTCGGCGCGATGATGCGCGCCGACTTCGAGGCCTATGGCAAGCTGATCAAGCGCATCGCGAAGGAGATCTGAGCGCAGCCGAGGGGCTCAGCCCGGTGGCATGCCCTCCAGCGTGCCGGGCTGGTTCGCCAGCCACCACGTGGCCAGTTCGCGGCAGGTCATGAAGCAGGTGCCTGGCCGCCCGGCCATGTAGCCGAGGAAGTCCTCGACCACGCGTGCCCGCGCCGCACGTCCCGAGCCGTAGTCGCCGCGCGGATGCAGGGTCAGCGTGACCAGCGTGCCCTCGGCATGCATCGCGTCGAACTCCTCCTTCCACGTCTTCAGCACGCGCACATGCGAGTGGCGCGGTTCGTAGAAGGTCGCGTCCTGCATGGGCTGGAACTGCGGTAGTTCGACGAGGCGCCGGCCGCCTTCGGCCTGCACGATGTAGGGCCAGTCGTCGTCTTCGAAGCTGGCATCGTAGAGATAGCCAAGACGGGCCAGGTGTCCGAGCGTCGCGGGCGAGAGCAGGCCACGCGGCGCGCGCCAGCCCACCGGCGCGCTGCCGGTGGCGGCGGTAAGGGCTTCATGCGCACGCTGCAGGGTTTCGAACTCGGCATCGCCCAGGCTGCCATGGTCCTCGAACGCGTAGCCGCGTGCCCCGACTTCGTGGCCGCCCTTCAGCACCGCGTCGAGCGCGGCGGGGTGGCGCTGCGCGTCGGTGGCAGGCACGAACACGGTCGCCTTCGTGCCGGTGTTCGCGAATGCATCGAGCAGGCGCGCGAGGCCGGCACGCATGCCGTAGCGGCCATAGGAGTAGCGGCCGTACAGGTTCTCTTCGCGCGTCTCGGTCAGGTCGACCGACTCGGCATCGAAGTTGACGGTGACCAGCACCACGCATTGCGCGTTGCCGGGCCAGCGCGGGCTGGCGAGCCGCGGCAGGGAACTAGTCGAAGCTGGCATGGTTTTCCCTCACCCAGTCGGCGAGGCCGCCGACACTGAAGAAGCGCACGCCTTCATGGCGCTTGATGTAGGTGATCAGTTGCTCGACGATGCGCGCGCGCGCCGGCGTGCCGGAACCCCAGCCGCTGCGTGCATGCACCATCAGCATGTAGTAGCCGTTCTCGTGGTACAGGGTGTCGAACTCCTGCTTCCAGTGTTCGAGCACTTCCGAAGGCGGCGTCATGCTGAAGCGGTAGAACGGGAAGTCGTCGAGGCTGTAGGCACTGCTCGGCAGCTCCGGCATGTCGTCCTGGCGCTGGCCGTCGATCTCGACCATGTACGGCAGGTCGTAGTCCTTGTCGCTGGAGTCGTAGCGGTAGCCGAGGCGGCGCAGCACGCGCATCGTGCGCGCGCTCTTGCGGCCAGACGGCGAGCGCCAGCCGGTCGGCGGCGTGCCCATCAGCCCGGTGAGGATGTTGTGGGTGCGTTCGAGCAATGCTTCTTCTTCGTCGCCCAGTTCCCAGCTCTCGTGCAGGTAGCCGTGCGAGCCGATCTCGAAGCCGCGGCGATGCGCCTCCTGCACCAGTTCCGGATAGCACTCGGCATCGAAGCCGGGCATGAAGAACGTGGTCGGCACGCCGTGGCGCTCGAACAGGTCCATGTAGCGTGGCATGCCGCAGCGGCCGGAGTAGCGGCCGACGGCGTTCGCGCCGAGCGGACGCAGCTTGCGCCCGGTCTCGTGCGACGGGCCGTCGAAGTCCACGGTCAGGCAGACGGCGCAGCGCACGCCGTCGGGCCAGCGGTAACGTCCCTTCATCTGTGCTCCCTTCAGTCGCTGCCGGGCAGGCCGACCGAGTGGTACTCGGACTGGCACGGCTGGCCTGCGGCGATATGTACCCGGTTGTTCTTGAGGTCGAACACCTGCGAGGATACCGTCATCGTCGGTTCGCTCCCCGGGTAGTCGTGCGGATGGCGGCAGATCGAGCGCGGGTGCCCGAAGTGGTCGCGCAGCGTGTCCTTCACGTCGTCGACGGTGATCGAACCGATCTTCGGCTCGAGCAGCTGGCGCGCACGGAAGTCGCGGTACAGGCTGTCGCCGGTGTAGAACTTCGCCACGCCGGTGGACTGCGCGACTACCGACTGGAAGTGGTTGGAATGGGTCAGCAGCCCGCGCTCGGGGTAGACCGGGAAGGCCTGCTTCGGGGAGAGCTCGAAGTCGATGGCCACGCCGCCGCGATGCGCGATCAGGTAGTTGCCGGAGGCGCCGCGCGGGGCGCGTACCAGCCGATCGATCGCCTCGTAGTAGTGCTGCGCATTGAGCACCTGCCGGCGCAGGATGGGGATCGGCACGCCGACATGGCCGCGGTCTTCGTTCGACACCAGCAGGTTGCCGCAGATCGCGATGCCTTCCTCGTTGAAGCCGTCGCGGCCGACCATGCCGGCCTCGACGATCAGGGTCAGCGCCGGCTTGCGTTGCTGGCGGATCTTCAGCACCACGATGCTGTCGACGCAGCCGTTGCGCCAGTCCCAGTTCTTGCCGACGATCACGCCGCCGTCGCGCGCGGCCTCGGGCAGCACGGCGATCGTCGTGCACTCGGTCGCCGGCTTCAGGCCCATCGCGCTGCCGTACAGCAGTTCGGTGCGGCAGTTCACCGCGACGATGTCCTCGAAGGCCTGCTTCGAGCCGGCGGCGATGCCCTCCAGTTCATGCAGGATGTCGAGGTCTATCTCGCGGATCGATTGCGCGAAGGTGCGTGCCCGGGCGCGGGTGTCGGCGAGCGAGAGCCCGGCCTGGCGCTCGAACGACGGCAGGTAGATGTCGAGCGTCTGCTGCACGCGCTCGGCGGCGAGTCGACCGTGCGCCTCGCCGCAGTCGTGCGCGCTGCCTTCGATCTCGTGGACGGGGAAGGGCGTGTACATCCGTTGCTCCAGTTCGATTCGGCCGCGCCGGGCCGGTCAGTGCCGCGCGCCAGTGATCGGCACGGTGCGGCGTTCGTCGATCGACTGCATGATCGCGCGGGTCACCTCGACCAGGGCCACGCCCGATTCGCCGTCGGGCAGGTCGGTACGGCGCCCGGCGAGCTCCGCCTCGAACGCATCGATCTCGAGGCGATAGGCCGAGGGTGCGGCGGTGAACGTCTCTTCGCGGTTGCCCTCTGGCGTGGCGATGGTGAGCACATGTCGGTCTGTCCAGCGCAGTGCCGAGGTGCTCGCCATGCCGCGCGTGCCCTGCAGCACGAAGTCGTTGCGCACCGTCGGCATCTCGCGCGTGGCGCGCACCACCGCCTGGCAGACGCTGCCCAGCATCGCCAGCACGGTCACCGTCTCGTCGGGCAGGCCGCTGCGCCGGTCGGGATGCGACAGCGCGGACACCTCGGTGTAGGGCAGGCCCGACACCCACTGCACCAGGTCGAGCAGGTGCACCGCCATGTCGAACAGTGCGCCGCCCTGGCGCACGTCGAGCCGCCATGGTGCGCGCGTACCGCCCATCGGGCCGTTACGCTCGAGCGAGATCGCGCGCAGTTCGCCCAGCTCGCCCGACTGCACCACCTCGCGCAGGCGGCGGATCACCGGCTCGAGCCGGATCTGGTGTGCGACACGCAGCACCACGCCGGCGTCGCGGCAGGCATCCGCCATCGCCGCGGCTTCGGCCAGGTCGATCGACAGCGGTTTCTCGCACAGCACGTGCTTGCCGTGACGGGCCGCGGCGAACACGGCCGCGCCGTGCAGTGCATTGGGCGTGCAGACGTAGATCGCATCGACCGAGGGATCTGCCGCGAGCGACTCCGGATCGTCGTGGATGCCGGACACCCCATGGCGTGCGGCAAACTCGCGCGTCTTCAGTGGCGAGCTGCCCAGGCAGGCGACCAGTTCCGAGCCGGGGCTCTGCGCGATCGCCGGCACCATCCACTGCTCGACCAGGCGACCAAGGCCCACCACGCCCCAGCGAACCTTGCGGGCGCCTGCTTCCAGACCTGCAGCCAAGTCAGTCCTCTCGTTCAACACCGGCTGGAGTATACATCCGCCCCCTGCAGCGCCCTGCAGTGGCCTCGGGGACGGCTGCTTGCAGGCCGGGCCGTCGACGTGCCTACTCGACCTTCACCCTGGCGCGTTTCGCGACCGGCCCCCAGGTCGCGAGGTCGCTGGCCACCACTTCGGCAAGCCGAGCGGGCCCGCCCGGCGTCAGCTCGAGCCCGAGCGCCGCGAAGCGCTCCCGCGTGTCGGCCAGCTGCAGCAGCTTCGCCGTTTCGTCGGCGAGCCGGTCGACGATGGCCTTCGGCGTGCCGAGCGGTGCCATCAGGCCGTACCAGTTGTTCGCCGCATACTGCTTGATGCCGGACTCGATGAAGGTCGGGACTTCCGGCAGGAAGGCCGAGCGCTTGTCCGAGGCGATCGCGACCACGCGCAGCCGGCGCTCCTTCAGCAGCGACGAGGCCGATGCATAGGAGTCGAACATCAGCTGGATGTGGCCTGCGGTGATATCCGCTTTTGCCGGCGCGCTGCCCTTGTAGGGCACATGGGTGAACTCGGCGCCGGTCAATCCCTGCAGCAGTTCGATCTCGAGGTGGGCGAGGGTGCCGCTGCCCTGAGATCCGAAGGACAGTTCGCGCGGGCGTGCCTTGGCCAGCGCGACCACGTCGCGCACCGTCTTTACCGGCAGCGACGGATGCGCGACCAGGATGTGCGGTGCGTTGGCGAGCAGGGCCACCGGCGCGAAGCTCTTCGCCAGGTCGTAGCCGGGCGAGGAGAACACGTTCACCGATACTGCATGGTTGGTCACCGACGCGAGCAGCAGGGTGTAGCCGTCGGCTGGCGACTTCGCAACGAAAGCGGGCCCGATGTTGGTGCCGGCGCCGGGACGGTTCTCGACCACCACCTGTTGCCCGATCGACTCGGTGAGCTTCCCGGCGACGACGCGTGCGACGATATCGGCCGCACCACCGGGAGGCAGCGGCACGACCAGGCGCACCGGTTTCGTCGGCCATGCCGGCGCGGGCTGCGCGCGGGCGCCGGTGACGGTCAGCGAAATGAAAGCATGGACGGTGGCGAGCGCCATGAACGCAACCCTGGACAGACGTGTGGCACCTCGGCTTGCGCGGGTAGCGGCAGGGCTGCAATGCACGATTTTTTCCTTCGACGGGAGGATGGGAACCAGCGGTGGACGAGCACAACGCATGCCGGGTGTATCAGTTTGCACTCAGGCCGAGCCGCCGGATCACCTTCGCCCAGCGCGCGATTTCGTCGCGCACGATCGCGATCGCCTGTTCGGTGCTGCTGCCCACGATCTCCGAGCCTTCGGCCGCCAGCCGCTCGCGCACGTCGGGTGTGTTCAGCGCGCGGATCAGTTCGTGGTGCACCCGCGCGACGATCTCCCGCGGCGTGGCGCCGGGGACCATCGCGAAATGCTGGCCGGTGGTGATGTAGTCGGGATACCCGGACTCCGCGACCGTCGGGATCTCGGGAGCGCCTGGCGAGCGCTTCGCGCTGGTCACCGCGAGCGCGCGCAGCTTGCCGCTGCGCACGAACGGGATGCCGGCGGTCATGTTCACCAAGATCACCCCGACCTGGCCACCCATCACCTCGTTGAGCGCCGCCCCGGCACCCTTGTAGGCGATGTGCTCCATCTTCACGCCGACGCGCTCCAGGAACAGTTCCATCGCCAGGTGCGGCCCGGTGCCCGATCCGCCGGACGCATAGTCGAGTCCCTTCGGCTGCTTCTTCGCCAGCGCGACCAGCTGCTGCACGTTCTTCGCCGGTACCGACGGATGCGAGGCGAGCAGCAGTGGTGCGTCGGCCAGCACCGAAACCGGGATCAGATCCTTGTACGAGTCGTACGGCAGCTGCGGGTACAGCGTCGCGTTGATCACGTAGTTGTTCATGCCCATGACCAGGATCGTGTGGCCGTCGGGTGCTGCGCGCGCGGTCAGCATGGTGCCCAGCGTGCCACCGGCGCCCGGCCGATTGTCGATCACCACGCCCTGCTTCAGGTGCTCGGACAGCCGGTTGCCGAGTGCCCGGGCGAGGAAGTCGCTTGGCCCGACCGGGCCCGAAGGCACGATCAGGCGCAGCGGCTTCGTCGGCCAGGCCACCGCCGGGCCCTGCGCCTGCGCCAGCGCAGGCAGCAGTAGGAGCCACGGCAGCGCGGCGACTGCGGGCAGGTCGATCGCCTGCCTTCGATCCCTCTTCATCGACGTACCTCCTCCGGATGCGCCGTACCGCGGTGCTACAGCTTTCCGCCGTACAGCTTCATCGCATTGCCGCTGCAGATCAGCTCGCGGTCGGCGGTCGACAGCCGCTTCACCGCCTTCAGCCGCTCCAGCGGATTCTCTTCCCCCATGTCGAACGGCGCATCGGTCCCGAGCACCACCCGGTCGGCGCCGACGCGTTCGATGAGGTAGCGCAGAGCCGCCTCATCGTGGACCAGCGCGTCGTACCAGAACCGCCGCAGCATCTTCTCGGGAGAAGTGCGGGTGTCCTGCTTCGTGTCCTTGCGCACCTTGTGCCCATGGACGAAGCGCCCGATCTGGTAGGGGATGTAGCCGCCGCCGTGGGCGAGCACGATCTTCAGCGTCTTCAGGTCGTCGAGTGCGCCGCTGAACATGAGGTTGCCCACCATGATCGTGCTATGCAGCGGATTGCCGATCAGGTTACGCAGGTGGTAGTTCTCGGTGCCGCACTCCGGCGTCGACGAATACGGGTGCGCGAAGATGAACACCTTGAGGTCCTGCGCCCGCTTCAGCACCGGACGGAAGCGCGGCTCGGACAACTGTTCGTGCTCGACTGAGGTGCCCAGTTCGACCGAGCGGAAGCCGTGGTCGCGCACGATGCGCTCGAGCTCGGCGATCGCGGCATCGGGATGCTGCATCGGCAGCGTGCCCATGCCGCGCAGCCGATCCGGGTGCGCCGCCACCATGTTCGCGATGCCGTCGTTGGTGATGCGCGCGGCCTCGGCTGCCGCATCGACGCCGAGCCAGTACATCATCACGATCGGCGCCGGCGAGATGAACGAGACGTCGAGTCCCTTGCGGTCCATGCCGGCGACCTTCACGGCAGGATCCGAGAACTCCGGATAGACCGGGAATGCATGGCCACCCTCGCGCACGATCTTCTGGCTGCCGTCACGCGATTCGATCTTCATCTGGAAGCGCGACGGGTCGCGCTCGATCGCCTGCAGCAGTTCCGCAGGGACGACATGGCTGTGCACGTCGATCCTTCGTCCGCCGGCCCGGGTCTTGCGCGCGGCCGATGCCAGCGCGGTGGAACGCCTGGCCACGGTCTTCTTCGCCGCGGTCTTCGCCGTCTTCTTCACTGCCTTCTTCGCTACCGCCATCTCGCCTGCTCCCCTGGTTCGTTTCAATCGGCCCGGATGCCGGTCGCGCGGACCAGCTGCCCGATGCGTTCCACGTCTGCGCGCACCAGTGCCGCGAAGGCCGCCGGCGACAGCACATAGGGATCGAGCCCCAGCACGCCAAAGCGTTCCTTCGCCTCGCCGCCGGTGACCACCTTCGCGATGTCCGCGGCCACCCGGTCGATGATCGCGGCCGGCGTGCGCGCCGGCATGAAGGCTCCCCACCAGCTGTCGAACACATACCCCTTCACGCCGGCCTCGTCCAGCGTCGGCAGATCGGGCGCCTGCGGCGTTCGGCTGGTCGAGGTCACCGCATAGCCGCGTAGCTTGCCGTTGCGCAGGTTCGGCACGCCGACGGGAGTGCTTGCGAACACCAGGTGAATCTGCCCGCCGATCAGGTCGTTGATTGCCTGGCCACTGCCCTTGTAGGCGACATGCAGTACGTCGACCTTCGCCAGCAGCTTGAACATCTCGCAGCCGAGGTGTGCCGGCGTGCCGACGCCACCGGAGCCGCAGGTCAGCGCCCCGGGCTTGCGCCGTGCCAGTGCCAGCAGTTCCTTCACCGTCTTCGCCGGCACGCTGGGATGCCCGACCAGCATCGTCGGCGCACTGGCCACCGGCGTGATCGCGGCCAGGTCGCGCACCGGGTCGTAGCCGACGTCGGCATACAGGTGGACGTTGGTCGCGATCGGACCGATGCCGGCTAGCAGCAGCGTATATCCGTCGGCAGGGGCCTTGGCCACCATCGCGGTGCCGATGCTGCCGCCCGCCCCGGCGCGGTTCTCGGTGATCACCTGTTGCCCCAGCGCCTCGCCGAGGCCGTGGGCGACGACTCGGGCCACCAGGTCGGACGACCCGCCTGGAGGGAAGGGCGCGACGAGGCGCACCGGCTTTATCGGCCAGGCCTGTGCACCGGCCGGCACAGGGACCGCTGCCAGTGCCGCTGCCAGCAGTGGCAGGACCAGCCCGATGCGTCGCAGGTGGGTCGTCATCAGTCCACCCGCATGCCGGTTTCTTTCACCAGCTTCGCCCATTTGGCCACCTCCGCACGCACCTGTTCGCCGAACTGTTCCGGCGTGTTCGGTGCGGCAGGCTCGTAGCCCGCCCCGACCAGCTTCGCCTGGAACTGCGGCTGCTTCAGCGCGGCCAGCGCTTCGGCATTGAGCTTCGCGACGATTGCCCGGGGCGTGGCCACCGGCGCCATCAGGCCGTTCCAGCCGATCACCTCGAAACCCGGCAGTCCGGTCTCGTTCAGCGTCGGAATGTCGGGCGCCAGCCGCGAACGCTCCCTGCTACTCACCGCCAGCCCACGCAGCTTGCCGGACAGCACCTGCGGCATCGCGACCGAGGCGATGCCGAACACCGCCTGAACCTGGCCCCCCACGGTGTCCATGATGGCCGGTCCTGCCGACTTGTACGGGATGTGAACCATGTCGACCTTCGCCATCGACTTGAACAGCTCGCCAGCCAGGTGAGGCGGGGTGCCGTTGCCCGAGGAGGCATAGTTGATCTGGCCTGGCCGCTTGCGCGCGAGCGCGATCAGCTCCGCGGTGGAGCGTACTGGCAGCGATGGATGCACCATCAGCACGAACGGCGACGAGGCTGCGAACACGACCGGTGCGAAGTCGCGCAGCAGGTCGGTACTGCCCGGCTGCAAGACGGCGTTGATGGTGTAGGCTGCACTCGACAGCAGCATGCTGTAGCCGTCCGGCGGGGCCTTGGCGACGATCTCGGCCGCGATCACGCCACCGCCTCCGGGGCGCGGGTCGATCAGCGTCGGCTGTCCCCAGGCCTCGGTGTAGTGCTGTCCGAGCATGCGGCCGACGATGTCCGGGCCGGGTCCGACCACGATCCGAAGCGGCTTCTGCGGGAACTCCTGCGCGAACGCCTGCGGTGTAGATGCCGCGGCGCATGCTGCGCCGGCCAGTGCGGCCGCCGCGAGCAGACCTCCCGCCCGAGCGGAACGTCTCGACGCCTGCTTGTTCCCATGCATGGTTGCCTCCTCCTGGATGGCTGCCTGGCCTCGCGCCTGTCTCTGTGTGAAAACCGGTGGCGGTCGCATCGGCCGATGCGTTGGTATTGCCCTTCAGAACCGCTGGTAGCCCTTTCGTCCGATATCGCGTGCGGTGAACAGCTCGCCGCCGAGCGTGCTCACGTACAGGGTGTCGAGGGCCGGCCCGCCGAACTGGCAGCGTGCGGGCAGGTCGCCGGGCAGCGGATGCGACTCGAGGATCGTGCCCGACGGCGAGAACACCATCACATGCGGGCCAGGGCCGCTGCGCCGTGATCCGCAGACGGCCACGATGTTGCCGTCGCTGTCCAGGCACATGCCCTCGATGCCGCGCTGTTCGCCGCGATGGTCGGCGCCGAAGCTGTGCATCACCACCGGCGTGCCGGCATGGCCATGCGCGTCGAGCGGGTAGGCACGCAGCTCGCGCGGTCCCTTGCGGCCGACTTCGCCTTCGCCGACGTACAGTGTCTTCTCGTCCGGCGACAGCAGCACGGCGCGCGGCGCGAGCGTGTCTTCGGTGACGCGGTCGAGGTGCCAGTGCGCGCGCTCGTCGCGGCCCAGACGCAGCACCGATGCATGGTGCAGCGGCGGGAAGATCTGCGGACCGAACGACAGTACATGGCTGTACGGATCCGAGAACCACACCCGGCCGCCGCGATCGACGCACAGATCGCACGGGAAGTTGTGCACCTTGCCGTCGATCCGGGTGGCGGTCGGGTTCGCCGTGCCGCGCGGCTGGAACTGGATCATCCGGCGGCCGCCTTCCTGGCAGCCGTAGAGCACGCCGGGCTCGGTCGAGAACGCGATGCCGTTGACCCGATTGGCATGCCTGCGCACTTCGGTGAAGGTTCCGGTGGCCGGATCGTGGCGGAAGATGAAGCCCGCCTCGGTCGCGCTCACCAGCATGCCGCTGCCATCCCAGGCGAGGCCACCCAGGGCCCCGCCGAACTGTCCCTTGAGCGGTCCGGGGACCGGCTCGAACTTCCATGCCATCCTGATTCTCCTTCGAAGGGCTGAGCCTGCTACCAGACCGCGATGCCGGGGATCTTCACCTGCGTGCGCCACACCTCGGTGAAGGTGGTCATGTACAGCGTGCGCCAGTCGTCGCCGCCCCAGCAGAAATTGGTGCAGTGGTGGCCGGGCACGAAGATGCGGCCGAGCAGCTTTCCGGACGGGTCGATCACGTGCACGCCGCCCGGGCCGGTGCACCAGACATTGCCTTCGGTGTCGCACTTCATGCCGTCGGCGACGCCGCCTTCGGTGCCGGTCATGTCGTGGAAGCGGCGTCCGTTCGACAGGCTGCCGTCCGGGTTCACGTCGAACACGCGGATGTAGGCCTGCCGGGTGTCGTTCACGTACAGCAGCTTTTCGTCGGGGGAGAACGCCAGCCCGTTCGGATAGCTGACCTCGTCGGTGGCGAGGATGGCCGGGCCACCCGCCTTGCCGACGCGGTACACGCCCTGGAAGTCGAGGTAGCGCTGCACGTCCTCGGCCACCATGCCGGGGATCACCAGCCCGCCGGCCGAGTCGGTCCAGTAGACCTGCCCGTCCGAGCGCACCACGATGTCGTTCGGCGTGTTCAGCTTCTTCCCGTCATAGTGGGACGCGAGCGTGGTGAAGGTACCGTCTTTCTCGAAGCGCCAGACGCTGCGCGAACACCAGCCCGCGACATTGAGCCGGCCTTCATGGTCGAAGGTCATGCCGTTCGCATGCTGGGACGGGCGCAGCACGACCTCCTGGCCGACGCCCGGCTGCCACTTCCAGATCGTGTTGCCGATGATGTCGACCCAGAACAGCTGTTTCGTGCGGCGGTCCCATACGGGGCCTTCGCCGAAGTACAGCCCGTGCGCGATCCGGTCGAATGAGGCCGCCGGGTCGACCAGGCGTTCGAAGCCTGCCGCGGCGGTATCGATTTCCAGTGCCATGACCTTCCTTTCTGTCTGCTGCTGCATTCGCTCGATCGGTGCTGCGTGGCGGTTACGCTCAGTGGCCTCCGCCACCGGCGGTGCCGGTCCACGCCTTCGGTGCCATCGCCCGGTGGTCGGTGACCACGTCGATCACGACCGGGCGTCCCGCGGACAGTGCCTTCGCGAATGCACCGTGCAGTTCGTCCGGACGCTCGACCCGGATGCCGAGGCAGCCCATCTGTTCGGCGATGGCCGCGAAGTTCACGTCGCGGAAGCCCCACAGGTCGCGCGACCCTTCGGTCGGCTTCTTCGCGTAGGCGTCGTCGATCAGCGGAATCTCCTGGTTGAGCGAGCTGTTGTTGTTCACCACCATGATGAAGTTGATCCCGTAGCGCGCTGCGGTCTCGAGCTCGGCCATGTGGTAATAGAAGCCGCCGTCGCCAGCGAAGGCGATCACCGGGGTTTCGGGCAGTGCACACTTGACGCCGATCGCGCCGGGCAGCGCCCAGCCGAGCGAGCCCGCGCAGCGGATCATCCGCTGGCCCGGCTTCGTGAACTCGACCAGTGCGCCGGTCCAGATGCCGGAGTGACCGGTGTCGGAGACCAGCACGCCGCCGGCCGGCAGCGCCGCCTCGATCTCGCGGCACAGGCGTTCCGGCCGCATCGGCACGGCATCCGAATCCATCAGCGACTGCAGGCTGGCGCGCCATTCGTCGATCAACGTCTTGACCTGCCCAAGCCAGGCGGCGCGCGAGGCGGGCGCCTTCGAACCGGTCGAGGCATCGAGCAGCTGGCGCAGCACGGTGCGTGCGTCGCCGACCAGCGCTACCTCGGTCGGGTAGTTGCGGCCCATCTCGGCCGGATTGATGTCCAGGTGGATGATGCGGGTACCGGGCTTCGGCACCTTCCACCCGGTGGTGACCTGGCCGCCGGTCTTGCTGCCGATGAACAGCACGACGTCGGCGCCAGCCACCGCCTGGTTGGCACAGGCGCGGGAGTAGGCCCCGCAGACGCCGACCGCGAGGGGATGGGTCTCGACGATCGTGCCCTTCGCGTTGAGCGAGGTCGCGACCGGGATCGACAGCCGCTCGGCCAGCTCGACCACTTCGGCCTGTGCGCCGGACCAGGCCACGCCACCACCGGCCACGATCACCGGCCGTTCTGCCGATGCCAGCGCGGCCAGCGCCGCCTGCACCGCGGCCGGATCGGCGGCTGGCCTGAACGGCGGCACCGACGTCCAGCGCAGGTCCAGCGTGTCCGGGAAGTCGGTCTCGGCCAGAGTGAGCTCGGCATGGTGGCCGCGGATCTCCAGGTGCACGGGGCCCGGCGCGCCGGTGACCGCTTCGCGCATCGCCGTCTGCATCAGGTCGGCCAGCCGGGTGATGTCGTCGACGCGCGCGTTGAACTTCGTGGTCGGGTCGAACTGGCTGAAGTGTTCGAGGTCCTGGTAGGCATGCCGATACCGGGTGGCGGTGATCGGGCCGCCGGTCACCGCGAACACCGGTGATCCGGCGAGGTATGCGTCGCGCAGGCCGGCGGCGAGGTTCGAGCCGCCGATGTGCTGCGCGAAGCAGACGCCGGGGCGCCCGGAGGCCCGCGCATAGCCGTCGGCCATGTAGGCGGTGGATTTCTCGCCATGGGCGACCACGCGCGTGATGCCGAACGGCTCCATCTCGGCGCAGGCCTTGAGCAGTATGGCCGGCACCAGGAACACGTGCGTCACGCCATAGTCGTTGATCGTCTGCGCGATGAAGCGTGCGCCGGTCTGTCTGGCCATCGTGTGTCTCCTTGTATGCAGCTTCAGCGTAGCGTCAGCATCAGCAGCGTCGTCGCTTCCGCGAATCGGAGCAGTGCATCGTCGCCGCGGTCGTCCAGGTAGATGAAATCCCACTCGCCGAGCGGTGGCTGAACCGGGGCAGCGGTGCCCGCGGCGACCACCACCGAGCCTTCGATCACCAGCAGCGCCTGTGTCGGACGCGGTGCCGGCAGTTCCAGCGCAGTGCCGGCCCGGAACTCGCCCACCTCGACCAGGAGCCGGCCCAGCCCGTGGTCGACGAGGGTCTTCACGCGGCAGCCGCGGGCAGGATCGTCGTGCCAGTCGAGCGCTGCGGACTGGATCAGCCGGTACTGCGGTTCGCCCGACAACTGCTGCACTTCGCTGTGATAGTAGCTGCCCTGGAAGGCGCTCAGCAGCTTGCAGCCTTCCGGGTAGTGCAGCGGGCCGTGCGGTTCGTTCGAAGGCCCGAGGATCACGTCGAGCGGACCGAGGGTGAGGCCGTCTACGATCGCCTTGCCGCGCAGGACGGTGGTTGCGTGCGATCCGGCGTGCACATGGCGCGGCTCGGTCGAGCCGAACGGATAATTGATGAGGCGCAGCGTGAACGCGTTGGCCCGGTCGTTATGGTACATGCCAGCCTGGCTCGGCCAGTTGTCCACGTTGATGCGATCTTCCCACATGATCGTCGCCACCCGCGACAGATGGATGCCCCGATGCGAGTGCGCCGACGCGGGGTCGTCCGCGTGCGCATCCGGTCCGTTTGCCGGCATGTGTCCTCCTCCGTGCCTGCCCTGCAGGCCGCCTGCGCACGACTTTACGCCGATCCCGCTATGATCGAAAAGAATATTTCCGAATCATTCGATACCAGAAGGTTATCGCAAAATGAACCTCAGGCAGCTCCGTTATGTGTGCGGCATAGCAGAGGCTGGCTTCAACATCTCGCGCGCCGCGGCCGCCCTGCATACCTCGCAGCCAGGCATCAGCAAGCAGGTGCGCCTGCTCGAGGAGGAGCTGGGAGTACAGCTGCTGCGTCGCCGCGGCAACCGCATCGAGGGCTTTACCGCGCCCGGGCTGGAGATCCTGGCCACCGCACGGCGCATGATCGAGGACGCACAGAACGTGCGCCGGATCGCCGAGGAGTTCCAGCACGCGAAGAAGCGGCTGGTGCTTGCGACCACCCACATCCATGCTCGTTACGTGCTGCGCGGGGTGATCGGGCGATTCATCCGCCGCCATCCCGACGTGCAGCTGGCGCTGCGCCAGGGCAGTCCGACGCAGATCGCACAATGGGTCGCCGGCGGCGAAGCCGATGTCGGCATCACCTCCGAACCGCCGGAGCCGGTCGCCGACCTGTTGATGCTCGACTGCGCCCGACTCGAGCGCAGCATCATCGTGCCGGCCGGGCATGCACTGGCAGAGGTACGGCGACCGACGCTGAAGCGGGTCAGTGCGTTCCCGATCCTGACTCTCGACCAGAGCTACATCGGCGGCTCGTCGGTGCTGCGGGCGTTCGATGACGCGGGCATTACGCCTGACGTGGTGCTGAGCGCGACCGATGCCGACGTGATCAAGTCGTATGTCGAGCTCGGCCTGGGCATCGCGATCCTGCCGTCGATCGCGTTCGAGGCGGCGCGCGACCGCGGGCTGCGCGCCCTCGACGCGAGGCACCTGTTCCCGCCGTCGATCACCCAGATCGAGCTGCGGCGCGGCACCTGGCTGCAGGGCGCACTTTACGATTTCGTCGCGATGGTCGCGCCGCAGTGGGACCGCGCGACCATCGAGCAACGGATGCGGGAAGGACTGCCCGCATCCTGAGCCGGCGCAGCCTGAATCAGGCGTCCTGTCGGAGACGATGGCATGATGGCGGCAAGCGAAGCGCGTGCAAACAGCGCCGCACCATCCCCGAGGGAGGAGAATACCGATGAGCACCGCGATCAAGCCGGTCCGCCGGGTTGTCACCGGCAACGACGCGCAGGGCCGGTCCTGCGTGCTGTACGACAGCGATGCACCAAACGTGAACCCCGGCGCGATCCGCCCCGGTACCTGCATGACCGATCTCTGGGTCTATCGCGAATGCCCGGTGCCGCTTTCGGGCGAGCGCGACGACGGCCGGCTGCCGTTCAGCTTCGAGCCGCCCGAGACCGGTGGCCACCTGCGTATCGTGCAGTCGCCGCCGAAGCCGCCCGGCTACGACGTGTCGAAGGACGACACCGCGATCCCGCTGCACGAGCCGCGGCAGCGCCATGGCGGCACCTGGGACAAGGGCGGTGCGAACGCGTTCTCCTCGCCTGTGCACAAGTCGGAGACCGTCGACTACGGGATCATGCTCGAAGGCGAGCGCGTGCTGCTGCTCGACCATGGCACGTACACGATGCTGCCCGGCGATGTCGTCGTCCAACTCGGCAACTGGCACGGCTGGTGCAATCCGAATGAAGGCAGCCTGATGGCCTTCATGATGATGGGCGCGAAGTACGAAGACTGATCGGGACGAAGACACCATGGCCACCACTGCTGCTGCAAATGCTTCCCGCCCGATCCGCCGTATCGTCTGCCTCGACGACGCACAGGGGAAATCCCTGGCCGTGTCGGATGCGCCCGTCGCGCTGGTGCACGTCGACCCGGCGCGCCCGGGCTTCGAGTCGACCCGTGTCTGGGTCACCGATCGCACGCCCTCACGCATGAAGGTCGGCGGCGTCGCGATCACCGAGACGCTGGATTCCCCGCACACGATCGAGCCGCCGCCCGGCGGGTCACTGTGCCGCATGGTCACCTTTCCGCCGGACGACAGCTGGTCCGGGCGGGTGTCCGCGCGCGACGTCCAGGCCTTCTTCGAGTCGATGGGCTCGCCGCAGGCGGCCACCGGCAACGCCGGCGCGCCGCATCCCTACATGCAGCGCACGCGCACGCTCGACTTCTGCCTGGTGATCGAAGGCGAGATCACGCTGGTGCTCGACACCGCCGAGGTACACCTCAAGGCGGGCGACACCGTCGTGCAGCGCGGGACCAACCATGCCTGGAGCAACCGTTCGGGCAAGCCGTGCCTGGTGGCCTTCTCGTCGCACGACGGAGTGTGGTGAGATGCGTGCACCGCAGGGGGACGCGGGACGCCCCGGCCGGTTCGTGATGGTACGGCCGGCGCCGGTGCGCGCACTGCCTGCCGCGGCCGCCGCTGCGGCGGCCGCCTGGGTCGGCGCCTTCGCGGCCGGCGCCTTTGCGGCCGATGCGCCTCCGGGCCCGCGCTATCCGGTGAAGCCGATCCGGGTGATCGTCGCCAGCACGCCCGCCTCCGGGCCGGACATCGTCGCGCGCCTGGTCGCGCAGCACCTGGGCGAGCGCTGGGGCGAGTCGCTGGTGGTCGACAACCGCACCGGGGCGGGTGGCAACGTCGGCGCGGAGATCGCCGCGCGCGCACCGGCCGACGGCTATACCGTGCTGATGGCCACCGCGAGCCAGCCGATCGCGGTCGCGCTGTACCCGAAGCTCAACTACAACCTGCTGCGCGACTTCGCGCCGGTGTCGCTGGTGGCGAGCACGCCGTACGTGCTGGTGGTCAATGCATCGCAGCCGGTGGCGAGCGTGAAGGAGCTGGTGGCGCTCGCACGCGCGAAGCCGGGCCAGCTGCACTACGGTTCCGGCGGCAGCGGCACGCCGACCCACCTGTCGGCCGAGATCTTCCGCTCGATGGCGAAGCTGGACCTGGTGCATGTGCCGTACAAGGGCGTGACCCCGGCGCTCACCGACCTGGTCGGTGGCCAGGTGCAGCTGGTGTTCTCGGTGGTGCCGGCCGCGCTGCCGTTCGTACGCAACGGCAAGCTGCGTGCGCTCGGCGTGAGCAGTGCGAAGCGCTCGGCGATGGTGCCTGACCTGCCGCCGATCGGCGAGGCGCTGCCCGGGTTCGAGGTGATCGGCTGGTACGGGCTGCTGTTCCCTGCGGGCACGCCCGCGCCGATCGTCGCGCGGATGAGCGGGGATGTTGGTGCCCTCATGCGCAGCGACGGCATGCGCGAGCGGCTGTCGTCGCTCGGCGCCGAGCCGATCGGCAGCACGGCGGCCGAGTTCGCGCAGCTGCTCAAGGCCGAGGTGGCGAAGTGGGCCGCGGCGGTGCGCGCCTCAGGGGCGAAGGTCGAGTAGCGGGCGCAGCGGCAGGCGCGGGCCGGCTCAGTCGGCGCGCGCGCCGGCCTCCTTCGCCACCTTCGCCCACTTCACCAACTCCTCACTCAGGAACACGCCGAACGCGGCGGGCGTGCTGCCGACCGGCTCGAAGCTGAGGGCGGCCATCCGCTCCAGCACGTCGGGCATCTTCAGTGCATGCAGGATCTCGCCGTTGAGCTTCGCGATGATCGGTGCCGGTGTCCGGGCTGCAACGAGCACCCCGTTCCAGGCTGGCGCATCGAAACCCGGCAGGCCGCTCTCGGCCATCGTCGGCAGGTCGGGCAGCGCGCGCGAGCGCGTGGAGGTTGTCACCGCGAGCGGACGGATGCGGCCGGCGGTGATCTGCGGCACCGCTGACGGCCCGACCACGAAGTTGACCTGCACCTGGTCGGCGACCAGCGCGGTGACGCCGCCGGCGACCGTCTTGTACGGCACATGCAGCATCTTCGCGCCGGTGCGCCCGATGAACATCTCGGCGATCAGGTGGCCGGGCGAGCCGTTGCCACCCGACCCGTAGTTGAGGACTCCTGGCTTCGACTTCGCCAGCCGGACCAGGTCGTCCACCGACTTTACCGGCAGCGACGGATGCACGTTCAGCACGAAGGGGATGGTACCGAGCAGGCTGACCGGGGCGAAGTCCTTCGCCATGTCGTAGGACAGCTTGTAGAAGTTCGGATTGATCGTGTGCGTGCCGGTGGCCAGCAGCAGCGTATGGCCGTCCGGGTTCGACTTGGCGACCACTTCGGCCGAGAGCATCCCTCCCGCACCACCGCGCTCTTCCACGATCACCGGCTGGCCCCAGGCCTCGTTCAGCTTCGGACCGAGGATGCGCGCGAGCGCATCCGGACCGCCGCCGGTGACGAAGCGCAGCGGCCGGCTGGGATAGGCCTGAGACAGGGCCACTGCCGGTGCGCATAGCGCGGCTGCCATCAGGCAGCCCTTCACGATTGCCGGGGCGAAGCCATGCTGCTTCGTCGCCCGTGTACGAAAGGATTGCATCCCATCCTCCTCCAAGGCCGAGATCCAGCCCTGAATCTAGCAGGATGTGCCGGGTGGCAGTTGGACAGTCCATCGTGCGCCGCCGCATCGGAGATCACGTCGGCACGGAGCACGAATGCTCGTGCAGCGCGCGGGCGGCCGGCTGATCACTCCGGCGGGATCTTCGCCCGCTCGACGATGCCCGCGAACTTGGCCAGTTCGCTGCGGATCAGCGCCGCGAACGCGGCCGGCGTGGTGTGGGTGGGGTCCATGCCCTGGCTCACCAGCCGCTCGCGCAGGTCCGGCATCTTCTCGGCGGCGGCCAGCGCACCGTTGAGACGGTTGACGATCTCCGGTGGCGTACCGGCCGGTGCCAGCCAGCCGAACCAGGTGCCGATGTCGAAGCCCTTCAGGCCTGACTCGGCGATGGTCGGCACTTCAGGCAGCAGCGCTGAACGGCGCGCGGTGGAGACCGCGAGCGCGCGCAGCCGACCCTGCTTCACATGCGGAACCGCGTTTGGCGGGCTGGTGAACATCATGTCCACCTGGCCGCCGACCAGGTCGCCGATCGACTGGCCCACGCCCTTGTACGGTACGTGCAGGATGTCCACGCCGGCCATGGTCTTCAGCAGTTCGCCGGCAAGGTGCGGCGGGGCGCCCACGCCAGACGAGGCATAGTTCAGGCCGCCCGGCCGCTTGCGCGCCAGCGCCAGCAGTTCGCGGATCGAGGTGGCCGGCACCGAGGGATGCACCGCGAGCACGAACGAGCTGATCGCGGTCAGGCCTACCGGCGCGAAATCCTTCGCGACTTCGTAGCCGAGGTTGCGGCTGAGCGCCGGAGCGATGGTCAACGCACTGGCGCCGTTGAGCAGCGTGTAGCCATCGGCCGGCGAGCGAGCGACGAACTGCGAACCGATGTTGCCTGCGGCGCCAGCGCGGTTTTCGACGATCACCGGCTGGCCGAGCAGGTCGGCCACCTTCTGCCCGAACGTGCGCGCCGACAGGTCGTTCGGCCCCCCCGCGGGATAGGCGACGATGAGCCGGATCGGCTTGGACGGGAAGGGCTGCGCGGCGGCCGCCAGCGGCAGCAGCAGGCACAGGGCAGCGAGGCCCTGGCGCGCTGCACTGGAGGATGCGGTCGGGGTGTCACCAGTCATGCGTGCGCTCCTGTGTGGTCGATGCAGGCTGTCGTGCCGTGGCTGGTCGCGCGCCGGTGGCCACCAGCGCCGAGAGGTGGGAGGCATCCATCGTCGCCTCGCCCCGCTCGATGCGGCCTATCAGCAGCGACAGCGCTTCATGGGTCGGCGCGGGCAGCCCGGTCTCGCGGCCGCGGCGCGCGACGTATCCGTTCATGAAGTCGTTCTCGGTGCGCCGCCCCTTGCGTACATCCTGCGCCATGCCCGAATAGCCGAGGTCGGTCATCCGCTTCATCTCGTTGTCGAACGCCGCGTCGATCGCGCGGCGAGCGGCTGCATCGCCTGCCGCGCCATCGAGCCAGGCCTGCGCGTCCAGCGTGCGGATCGGCTCGAGCGCGTAGCCCAGCGCGATGCCGATGCGGATCGCCTCGGCGGCGAGACGGACCATGATCGCGCGCGTCTGCGCGCCGGCGATGATCGACTTCAGCGTCATGCCGTTGCTGGCCGACAGCGCGGTGGTCATCGTGTTGGCCACCAGCTTCGACCAGCGTTCGCCCCACAGGTTGGACGTGGCCCGCGCGCTGTCGACCTGGCCGAGCATCGCCACCAGCGACTGCAGCCGCGGCGTGATCCGGCCGTGCAGTTCGCCGGCGCGGAAGATCGTGTAGCTGCTGCCGCCCGGCTGCCGGGTGCGCACGATGCCGCCAGGTCGGTGGGCCTCCGCGCTCAGCGTGCTGGCGATGCAGCCGATGGTGCGGTCGGCGCCGACGATCTCCGCCACCATTTCCTCGACCAGGCAGTTCTGCATGGTGACCACGAAGCCGTCGGACTTCAGGCAACTGCCGGCGAGTGAGGCCGCCCAGGCAGTGTCGTGCAGCTTGGTGCAGACGAAGGCGATATCCACCGGCCGGCGGCCGGTGACCTGCTGCGCTTCGTGGATGTGCAGTGCCGGCACCGCGATCGAGTACTCGCCGACCGTGCCGCTGAAGGCGAGCCCGTCCCTGCGGATCGCATTCACGTGCGCAGGCCAGGGATCGATCAGGGTCACGTCGAAGCCAGCCCGGAACAGGTGGGCGCCGACGTAGCCGCCGATGGCACCCGCGCCGACGAAGACGATGCTCGGCTTGCCGTCGGCCGGGCGCGGGCGTGGAATGGGGACGGCGGTCATCGGTCGGGTTCCGTGCGATGGTGGGCAGGGCATTGCCTCGCGGAGTGGAGCATCATCCATACCGGGCGACGGCCCGGTGGCAAGTGATCCTGAACGGAGACGATGCGGGAGGCAATGGAATGGACGATCGGGGCGGTCAGTTCGAGATTCGCAACCTGGATGGGGTGGGTGCCGAGGTCCTCGGCGTCGACCTCGCGCAACCGATGGACGATGCCACGTTCGTCGCGATCGAGCGTGCATACGACGACCGCGGCATGCTGCTGTTCCGCAACCAGCGGCTGACCCCGGCCGCACATGTCGCGTTCAGCCGCCGCTTCGGCGCGGTCGAGGTACCGACCAATCGCCAGTACGCGCTCGACGGCATGCCGGAAGTGTACGTCGTGTCGAACATCGTCGAGGGTGGCCGCAACATCGGCAACGCCGATGCGGGCCGTGTCTGGCATACCGACTCGTCGTATATGCAGGTGCCCAGCCGCGGTTCGCTGCTGCATGCGATCGAGGTGCCGCGCGATGCCGACGGGCAGCCGCTGGGCGACACGCTGTTCGCCAGCATGACCGCCGCGTACGACGCGCTGCCCGACTGCATGAAGCGCCGCTGCGAGGGCCTCGAGGCGGTGCACGACTACACGGTGCAGTACGAGCGCCGGCTGGCGAAGGTGCGCGCGGCCGGCGGGCAGCGCGCAGACCTCGATGGTGGCACGCGCGCGAAGGTCGTGCCGGTGGTGCATCCGGTGATCCGCCGCCATCCGCGCACCGGCCGCCCGTGCATCTACGTCAACCTGGCGATGGTCACTGCGGTGGTCGGCATGGACGAGGCGGCCGGGCTGGCGCTGCGTGATGAACTCGTCGCCTTCGCCACGCAGCCACGGTTCGTCTACAGGCACCGCTGGAACGAAGGTGACCTGGTGATGTGGGACAACACGTCGACCCAGCACCTGGCGATCGCGGATTACGCCCTGCCGCAGCGGCGGCTGATGTATCGCACGACGGTGGCGGGCATGGACTGACCACCGCAGCGGTGACGGTGGCATGCCGGTCCCGGCCGCTGCATGCTACAGCCCAGCCTTTGCCTTCTGCCAGTCCTTCTCCACCTTCAGCACCGCCTCGCCTTCGAGCTCGACGCCGAACGCCTTCACCATCGTCGCCAGCACGCCGTAGTAGGTAGCCGACATCGTGATGTCGGTGATCTGCCGCGGGCTGAAGTGGCGCGCGAGTTCCGCGAACGCCGCGTCGTCCATCTGCGCGGGCGAGAACAGCACCGCCAGGTAGCGAGCAAGTGCCTGCTCGGACGCCGGCAGCTCGACGGGCGTGCGGCCGGCGCCGATCGCCTCGACGGCGGACGCGGGTATGCCGGCCTGGATCGCCAGTGCCGAATGGTGGTCCCAGGCATAGGGCACGCCGCGCGCCGCGCACAGGATCGACAGCTCGCGCTGCCGCTCCGGAAGGTCGGTGTCGTACTTGCAGTAGGCGCCGAGCCGGGCGAGGTGGCGCAGGCCGCCCGGCGCATGGCCCATCGACGACAGCACGTTGGAGACGAAGCCGCGGGTGGCGAGGATCTCTCCGAACACCTCGGCGGTGTCGCTGCCCGGCGGCGCGGGCGGGGGTGGCAGGCGCTTCATCGTCGGTCTCCTCAGTCCATCTTCACGTTGGCCTTGCGCACCACCGCGGCCCACTTGGCGATCTCGGCGCTGATATGGGCACCGAACGCCTCCGGGGTGCTGGCGACGATATCCACGCCGATCGCGTCGAGCTTGGCCTTGAGGTCACGGCCGGCCAGCGCCTTCACCATCGCCGCGTTCGCCGTGGTGATGATCGCGCGCGGCGTTGCAGGTGGCGCAGTGATGCCGAACCAGGTGCCAGTCTCCACCCCACCGAAGCCGGCCTCCTTCATTGTCGGCACGTTCGGCACCACCGCATTGCGCCGCACGTCCGCCACGGCCAGTGCCCTGAGCCGGCCGGTCTTCACGAAGCCGTCGACCGCCAGCGGCCCGACGAACATCATCGGGACATGGCCGCCGAGCAGGTCGTTCACGCCCGGGCCGGAACTCTTGTAGGGGATGTGCACCAGATCGATGCCCGCGACCAGCTTGAACAGTTCGCCGGACAGGTGCGGCGAGCTGCCGCTGCCGCCGGAGGCGTAGCTGAGCGAGCCGGGCTTCGCTCGCGCCAGAGCCACCAGCTCCTTTACCGACTTCACTGGCACCGACGGGTGCACCACGAGGATGTTCGGCTGAGACAGGATGAGCGAGACCGGAGCGAAATCCTTCACCGGGTCGAACGGCAGCTTCATCAGGCTCGGGTTGATCGTGTGGGTGGTGGTGATCAGCAGCAGCGTATAGCCATCGGGCGGCGCCTTCACCATCATCTCGGAGCCGATGGTGCTGCTGGCGCCGGCGCGGTTGTCGATCAGCAGCTGCTGGCCGAAGGCATCGGCGAACGCCGGCTGTACCGTACGCGCAAGCGCGTCGGCACTGCCGCCCGGGGCGAACGGCACGATCCAGCGGATCGGCTTGACGGGGAACTCGGCGGCGGTCGCTGCAGCAGGCACGAGCAGGGCGGCGAGAAGGGACGGCAATGCAGCGCGGCTGTTCATGATCGTGCGGGGCCTGTGTTGGATGCCGGATGCAAAATGGTAGCAGACGCCTTGTGATAGTCTGACCGGAAGTCATGCATCGATGCAGAAGCATCCATGCGTTTCCTTCACCGAAGCCTGCGCGGATCCGCGAAGCGTCCGTAGCCGGGAGGACGGACACCGCAGATGACCGCCGAACACCACTGGACCGCGAGCGACGGCACTCGCCTGTTCTACCGCATCGACGATTTCACCGATCCGTGGACCCGCGCGCCGACGGTCGTGCTGCTGCATCCGGGCATGGGCAGTTCGCTACGGCTGTTCGGATGGGTTCCGCACCTGGCGCGCCGGTTCCGGGTGGTCCGTCCCGACACCCGCGGGCACGGCAGGTCGGAGCCAGGACCCCTGAATACGCTCTGCCATGACAGGCTGTCGCTCGATCTGTTCGAACTGTTCGACCACCTCGGTATCGCATCCGCACATGTGATGGGCTCTTCCGCCGGGGGGATGATCGCCGGTCAGGCCGCGATTCGCGAGCCGGGCCGCTTCCGCAGCCTTGCCCTCTATGCCGCCACTGCGGGCATCCCGCCCAGCCGCCCGCAGAAGGGCGACTGGATGGCGCGCGTCGGCAAGGCCGGCGTACGTGGCTTCCTGGAGCAGACGGTGCGCGACCGTATCGGCGATGCCTCGCCGGAACAGGTGAAGTGGTACCTCGACTCCGCCGATGGACTGACGGTCGAGTACCTGTCGCGCTTCGTGCCGCTGATGGCGAGCGAGGACTGGACCGAACGCCTGGCCGACTTCCGATTCCCCGTCATGATGGGGGTGCCGGACCCTGACCCGATGGTCGAGCGCAGTGAGTACGAGCGCATGCTCGGCTACATCCGCGACTGCACCTTCGTCACCTTCCCGGGCGCGAGCCATGGCATGACCGCGGAGATCCCGGATGCCTGCGCGCTCGAATACCTGAAGTTCCTCGAAAAGGTCGAGCCATGAGCATGCAAACCTTCACCACCAGCGACGGCGTGCGCATCGCCTACCACGTCGATGACTTCACCGATCCGTGGCGCAATGCGCCGACGCTGCTGATGCTGCATTCGGCGATGAGCAGTGCGAAGCGCTTCTTCTCGATGGTGCCTGGCCTGGCGCGCCACCTGCGGGTGGTACGCATGGACTCGCGTGGCCATGGTGAGTCGCAGGTGCCGCCGGCCAGCGTGCCACACGACAAGGAGCGGCTGAGCCAGGACGTGCTCGAGTTGCTCGACGTACTGAAGCTCGACAGCGTGCACATCCTCGGCGGCTCGGCCGGCGGCTATACCGGTCAGCTGCTGGCGATCCACCATCCGTCGCGGGTGAAGAGCCTGTCGCTGTTCAGCTCGACGCCGGGCTTCAAGGGCGACCAGGGCAAGCGCTGGCTGGCGGAGGCCTCGGTGCGCGGCATGCGTGCGGTATTCGGCGAGACCATCGACGAACGCCTGCCGGTGGGGGAGGCCGATCCGCGGCTGGTCGCATGGGTGCTCGACGAGATCTGCAAGAACGACCTCGAGTTCCTGAAACGCTTCATCGGCCACTGGACGGATACCGATTTCATGGACCAGGTGCATCGCATCGGCTGCCCGACGCTGATCGTCGAGCCCGGTGCGCATCCGATCGGCACCGGATCGGCGTTTGCCGAGATGGCACGCCTGATCCCGAACAGCGAACGTGTCGTCTACGAGAACGGCCGGCACAACCTGTACGACTACCAGCCGGACCGCTGCGTCGCAGAGGTGCTGCGCTTCCTGCGCCAGCACTTTCCCGAGCTGCGGCCGTGAGCGCTGGCGCGGCGTGAAGCGGCTCGACGGCAAGGTTGCCTTCATCACTGGCGGTGGCTCGGGTATCGCGCGCGCCGCGTCGGTGCTGTTCGCACGCGAGGGCGCGAAGGTGGCGGTGGCCGAGATCGATGGCGCGCTGGGCGCGGCCACGGCGCGCAACGTGGCCGATGCGGGCGGAGACGCGATGGCGGTACGCACCGACGTCACCGACGAGTCGAGCGTGCGTGCCGCGATCGATACGGTGGTGGCCCGCCATGGCCGGCTGGACATCCTGTTCAACTGCGCCGGTGGCTCGCTCAATGCGGACAGCCTGGTCACCGATGTCGACCTCGACGTATGGGACCGTACGATGGGGCTCGACGTACGCGGGGCGATGCTGGTGTGCCGTCACGGTATCCCGGAGCTCGTGAAGGCCGGCGGCGGTTCGGTGGTCAATATGTCTTCCGGCGCTGCGCTGCGCGGCAGCAGTCCGAAGCATGTCTACACCGCCGCCAAGGGCGCGATCCTGTCCTTCACCCGCGCACTGGCCGGCACCTACGCGAAGGACAACATCCGGGCGAACGCGATCTGCGCCGGGCGCATCCTCACCGATCGCATCCTGAACAACTATGGCACCGCCGATGCACCTGGGCCGGTCGCCGACCGGCAGGATGCCGCCGGCCGGGTGCGCGACTACCCGTTCTGGGTCGGGCGGCCGGAGGACATCGCGAACATCGCGTTGTTCCTGGCAAGCGATGAGTCGCGCATGATCACCGGTGCAACGATCCCGGCCGACGGTGGCCGGTCAGCCTACTGAAGGAACGGACATGCAAACCCTGGTCGCCAGCGATGGCCTCGAACTGCGCTACGTCGTCGATGACTACACCGATCCCTGGCGCAAGGCCGAGACGCTGCTGCTGGTCCATGCTGCCATGGGAAGCTCGCGCCGCTTCCATGCCTGGGTGCCACACCTCGCCCGGCACTTCCGGGTGGTGCGGATCGACCAGCGCGGGCATGGCGAAACCGGCATCCCCGGTCCCGACCAGCTGTCGTTCCCGCGGCTGATGCAGGACGTGGTGGAACTGCTCGACCACCTGGGCGTGGACAAGGCGCATGTCGCGGGGTCATCCGCCGGCGGTATCGTCTCGCAGGGGCTGGCCATCCATCACCCGTCGCGGGTGCGCACGCTGGCGAGCTTCGCATCGGTACCTGGCATGAAGAAGGTCGCGACCGACTACGCCGGCTGGGTGGCGCGCATCGGCGCCAAGGGCGTGGCCACCTTCCTGCGCGAGACGATCGCCGACCGGGTCGACCTGGCGACCGCCAAGCCGGGCTTCGTCGACTGGTTCATCGCCGAATCGGCGCGCACGCCGGTCGAGGTGCTCGCGCGCTTCGTGCCGATGATGGCCACCGTCGACCTGCAGGACGATCTGCCGAAGATCGCCTGTCCGATGCTGGTGGTGGTGCCAGGTGCCGATCCGCTGCATCCGGCCGACGAGTACCGGCCGATCGCCGAGCGGGTTGCTGGCTGCGAGTTCGTGGTCTACGACGGCCTGCCGCACAACATCACCGATGCAGTGCCCGATCGCTGTGCGGAAGAGCTGAAGCGCTTCCTGCTGAAGCACGCGGCCTGATCCGTACCGCGCGGCCGAGCCTCAGCCGCGCGGGAACCGCCGCTGCAGCCAGGCGAGCGTGTCGGCTGCGCAGCGGTCCGGCAGGTAGTCGCAGATGTTGTGGCGCGCGCCGTCGTAGTACACCAGTTCGTTGTCGGGGATGCGCACCTTCATGTCCTCGTAGGTCGAGGCATGCCCGACCGGCTCGGCGCCGGGCGCGATCATCAGCACCGGGCAGCGGATCGCGCGGATCTCCTCCATCATGTCCACCGTCGACATGTGGCCGACGAAGCGCTGGATGAACGCGAGGTCGTTGTTCGCCGCCTCGTCGAGGAACCACTCGACGAAGCGCGGATCGACCGCGTCCACCGGGAAGCGGTCCGAGATCGTCTCGGCCAGGAACGGGCGGATGCCGATCGCGCCCATGTGAGGCACCCAGGTGCTGACCTGGCTGCGGGTCAGTCCGGGCGTCGAACCGTAGAGCACCAGGCTCTTCACCCGCTCGGGGTTGTCGATCGCGAGCCGCTGGCCCACGTAGCCGCCAGCCGAGTTGCCGAGGATGTGCACCTTGCCCAGCCCGAGTTCATCCATCAGCGCCAGCGTGTCCTTCGCCAGCCGCGCCAGCGAGAACGGCGAGGACGGGTCAGGCACGTCGGAGGCGCCGTGCCCGCGCAGGTCCATGCGGATGATCCGGTGGTGGCGCGACAGCGCCGGCACCATCGAGTACCAGCGCTTCGAACTGCCGATCGCCGCATGCAGCAGCAGCAGCGGGTCGTCCGGCAGCCACGGGTCGCTGAAGTCGTCGACCTGGTAGGCGAGCTTGATGCCGTCGTCGGCTATCACATGGGGCATGGCGGTCTCCCGTGAAGGATGGTGGGGCGATACGCGATCGTGGAAGGGTCGGCGGCGGGGCAGCGATCGCTGATGGTCAGCGTGCCGTGCCCTCGTGCTCGACGGCCACTTCCGGCGGCAGCGGCGCGGCGAGCGTCGCATGCAGGTAGCAGGTGATGGCGGCGATCTTCTGCAGCCGCTCGAACACTTCGTCTGCGGCACCGCCGTTGAGGAACAGGTGGGTGTCCACCGGCAGCGCCCGTCCCGCGAGGGTGCCGGCGGCCAGGCTGCCCTCCAGGGCGAACGGCGTGTACTGCACGACGCGCACGCCGCTGATGTCCAGCTTCATGTTCTCGATGTAGCGCGAGAGCTGGGTCATGTAGCAGAAGACGATGCCGGCCGACAGCAGCGACAGCCCGCACGGCCCCTGGTCGCCGGCGCTGCCGGTGCCGGGCCGCTCGTCGGTGCGCAGCGCGAAATGGCTGGCTGCGGGAAGCTCGAGCCAGGTGTCGGTGCTGGTGACACCGGCGGGGTCGAGCAGGTGGCTGTCGCCGACGATCAGGCGCAGCACGCGTCCGGTCGGCGAGGCCTGCGCCGGTTGCGACACGCCGGGGCGCTGTTCACCGGTGCGCAGGATCAGCGGCTGCAGCGGGTCCGGGCCGGGCGCTGGCCGCGGCGGGCGCGCATGGACCTGGTAGGGATCCTGCGCATCCGGCGCCGTGGAAGCGGGCAGCGCAGTGACGCTGCGCCGGCGTCCGTTCACGTAGATCGCGAAGGTGTTCTCGAGCGGGGTGCTCAGTGCGGCCATCGCGGGCGAGGCGACGACCGCAGCCTCGACCCAGGCGCGCACCGCGGCGGTCGCGGCGGGCGACTTCACCTGGACCGTGACCCGTGTCGGCTCCGCCTGGCCGACCGCATCGCCGCGCACGAACGAGCCGGTCAGGCTGTAGCGGTTGTCGAGGTGGATGCGCAGGTCGTCGATGTCGATGCCGGCCACCGGTGCCGAGGCCAGCAGCCGGTTGTAAAGGTCGCCATGCAGGCCCGCATTGAACACGCCGAGCGGGAAAGGGGCCAGGTCGGTGCCGGACAGGTGCCGCCCTTCGTCGCTGGTGATGCGCCAGGCGCTGCCGGCATCGCCCTCGGTGACCACGGCTTCCTTCTGGTGGTGCGCCATCTGGCGCGCCTCGACCGTGAACACGTCATGGCCGGCGACATTGCGCACGACCGCCGGCCGTGCGGTGCCCTGCCGGGCGCGGAAGGAGAGCGGGTCGCCGAAGGCGTCGATCGTGCCGGTTGCATGCGTTGCCATGGGTACTCTCCGTATCAGGCCGCGGGCGGCAGGCTGGCGCGGGTGCGCATCAGCACGGTCTTGTCCATCTGGAACACCAGCTCGTCGCGCTGGTTGTAGACCAGGTCGCGGAACACGACCAGGCCGCGGTCGGGCTTCGAAGTCTCGCGCTTGGACAGGACCTCGACGTCGGTGCGGATGGTGTCGCCGATGCGCACCGGCGCGAAGAACCGGCCGCCATCGAGCGCCAGCAGGCCGACCACCGAGGTGCGGAACAAGCTCTCGGTCATGCCGGTGGAGAACGACATGATCAGGTGGCTCGGGCAGATGCGGCCGCCATAGGGCGTCTTCTTCGCGAACTCTTCGTCGATGAACAACGGCACGTGGTAGCCGACCAGCGCGCAGAACAGGGAGTGGTCGCCTTCGGTCACCGTGCGGCTGTAGGTGGGGTAGCGGGCGCCGACGGCAAAGTCTTCGTAGTAGGATGTCATCGTGATCACAGTTCGAGAGGCAGGGAAGACCTTGACCCGATTGTATGCCGGCGGCGCGCCGTCGATCGTCCCTTGCAGCGGCCTGCGCGCCCTGGTGGCTGCCGCAGGCCTTGCTGCCGTGGCAGTGGTCCTCATGCCGCAGGCCGCTGCCCAGGCGCAGTGGCCGGTGAAGCCGATGCGCATCGTGGTGCCGGTGGTGCCCGGGTCGTTCACCGACGTGGTCGCGCGCGGGCTGGCCGCGGACATGGGCGAATCGCTCGGCCAGTCGGTGCTGGTCGAGAACCGGGCCGGTGCCGGCACCACCATCGGTGCGGCCACCGTCGCCAAGTCATCGCCCGACGGCTACACGCTGCTGATGACCGAGAACTCGTTTTCCATCGCGCCGGCGCTGTACGGCAAGCAGATGACCTACGACCCGGTGCGCGATTTCCAGCCGGTCACGCTGATCGCCGAGGCCCCGACCGTCTGGTTCAGCCGGCTCGAGTTCCCGGCGCGCAGCCCGAAGGACCTGGTGCAGCTCGCGCGCAACCGGCCGGGCGAGGTCACCTTCGCCACCGGCGGCAACGGCACCTCCTCGCACCTGGCCGCCGAGCTGTTCATCGACCGCAACAAGCTGAAGATGGTGCACGTGCCGTTCAAGGGCGTGGCCGGTTCGATCGCCGAGATCGTCGCCGGGCGCGTCGACGTCGGTACTTCGAGCATCGCCAGCGCCGCCGGTCCGATCCAGTCGGGGCGGATGCGCGCGCTGGCGGTCACCGGCAAAGAGCGTAACCCGCTGCTGCCCGAGGTGCCGACCTTCGCCGAGTCCGGCTTCGGTGACTACGACATGCCGATCTGGTTCGGCATCATCGGCCCGGCGGGGCTGCCTGCCGACCGGCTCGACCGTCTGCATGGCGAGATCGTCCGTGCGGCGAACCGGCCGCGGCTGCGCGAGCTGTTCGCCGCACAGGGCGCACGCTCGCTGCTGGTACCCCCGGCGGCCTTCACGAAGCGCGTGCATGCCGAGATCGCGCAATGGCGAGAGGTGATCCCGCGCGTGGGCATCCGTCCCGACTGAACGCCGTACGCCCTTCAACGTAATCCGATGGATGAGTCGATGCAGACCCGACGCAAGACACTGGCCGCCCTTCCGGCCCTCGCCGTCCTTTCCGCGGTGCCCTTCCTGCTGTCGAGCCTGCCGGTGCAGGCTCAGGCCCCGGCCTGGCCTTCGCGGCCGCTGCGCATCGTCGTCGGCTTCACAGCCGGCGGTCCGGTCGACCTGGTCGCGCGCATCGTGGCACCACGCCTGGCGGTGCCGCTGGGCCAGCCGGTCATCGTCGAGAACCGGCCGGGCGCGGATGCGAACATCGCGATGGAAGTGGTCGCGCGGGCCAGCCCGGATGGCCACACGCTCCTGCTGATTCAGCCGGGCGTGGCGATCAATCCGCCGCTCTACGGCAAGGTATCGTTCGACCCGATCAAGGACTTCGCGCCGATCAGCCTGATCGGCGAATCGCCGAACATCGTCGCGGTGCATAACGGGTTGCCGGCGAACACGATGCAGGAGCTTCTCGCGCTGGCACGCGCGAAGAAGGGTGGCCTGTTCTACGGCGCCACGTCCAGCCCGACCCACCTGGCGACGGAGCTGCTGAACACCCTTGCCGGCATCCAGACCGTCCGCGTGCCGTTCAAGGGCGCGCCGCCGGCGCTGACGGCGCTGATGTCGGGCGAGGTGCAGATCGTCATCAGCAGCATCGGCACCCTGTTGCCGATCGCACGTGCCGGCAAGGTACGCGCACTCGCGGTGACCAGCGCGAAACGCAGCGCCGCAGCGCCCGACCTGCCGACGGTGCAGGAGGCGGGCGTGCCCGGCTTCGTCGCCACTACCTGGTACGGACTGGCCGCTACCGGCGGTACGCCGCGGCCGGTCATCGACCGGCTGAACGCCGAGCTGCGCAAGGTGCTTGCCGACCCGGAGGTGCGTACCCAGCTGGCCGGGCAGGGCATCGACGAACCGGCACCCGGTACGCCGGAGCAGCTGGGCGCGCTGATCCGCAGCGAACTGGTGAAATGGGAGAAGGTGGTGCGCGCCTCGGGCGCCGGCATCAACTGAACGACGGGCCCGTACCGGTCTCGGCTCAGGAGAGCAGCGCGGTCGCCTTTATCTCGATCAGTGCACCGGGGCGGATCAGCCCGGCAACCAGTACGCCGGTTGCCGCCGGCCAGGGCGCCTCGCCGAATACCTTCCTGCGCACGCCGGCGGTCTTCGCATAGCCGTCGAGCGTCAGGAAGTACTCGGTGGTCTCGACCACGTTGGCGAAGGAAGCGCCCGCAGCCTCCAGCACGCGGCCCATCTTCTCGAAGATGTACTCGGTCTGCCGCACGATGTCGCCCTCGCCGACCAGTTCGCCCTGCTCGTTGGCGGCGGTCATGCCCGAGATGAACAGCAGGTTGCCGGCGCGCACGCCCGCCGAGAACGTATAGCGCTCGTTCCAGCCGCCGGGCGGGGTGACTGCGGTGAAGGGCTTGGCCATGGTGTGCTCCTTTACGATGTGGCTGGTCGGGGCTGCGGCCGACCGGAAATCAGGTATGCGTGGAAGCCTTCGGCGACCGGCATGCCGGCCGCATTGCTCACGCGCACGATGAAGCGCACCACGCCGCGGCTGCCGTCGCGCGAGGGCCGGGTACTCTCCACCTCGAACGCGGTGCGGATGGTGTCGCCCTCGAGCACCGGGGCGAGGAAGCGCATCCCCTGTTCCAGGAAGGCGACCATCGACGATTCCAGCCGCGGCGACAGTGCAGTGGCGCCCAGCGCGCCGATCGCCGTCACCAGCAGCCCGTGCGCGACCGGTGCGCCGAAGCGGGTGCCGCGTGCATAGTCGGCGTCGTAGTGGATCGGGTGGGCATCGCCGGTGAGGGCAGCGAAGGCGCGGAACGCGGCGGCGTCGAGGCGGCGCTGCTGTCCGGGCCAGCACTGGCCGGGCGCGAAATCCTCGAAGTAGAGCTGGCCGTCTCCGGTCGCGTCCCCGGTGTGCGCGCCGCTGCCGGATGCCGGGCCGGTCATTCCGCCTTCACGCCCGAGGCGCGTACCGCCTGCACGAACAGCTCGATGTCGGCACGCAGCTGCTTCGCATACTCGGCCGGCGTGCTGCCGACGGGGTCGATGCCCATTGCCGCGAGCTTCTGCATCGAGTCCGGATGCCTGATCGCCTTGCCGATCTCGGCGGCCAGCCGCTCGATCACCGGGCCCGGCGTACCGGACGGCGCGAGCACGCTGACCGAAGGCAGCAGCACGAAGTCCTTGACCCCGAGTTCGGCGAACGTCGGCACGTCGGGCGCCTGCGCGCTGCGCGTGGCGCTCGCCACGCCGAGCAGCCTGATGGTGCCCGACTTCACATGGGCCGATACCGTCGGCAGCACCGTGAACAGCGCCGGCACCTCGCCCGAGACGATCGCCGGCGTCGACTGGCCGCTGCCCTTGTACGGCACGTGCACCAGCTCGATGCCCAGCCGCAGGCGCAGCATCTCCATCGCCAGGTGGTGCGGGCTGCCCACGCCGGAGGAGCCGTACGACGCGCTTCCGCTGCGCGCGCGTGCGTAGGCGACGAACTCCTTGAGCGTCGAGATGCCGGTGCTGCCGTTCACAGCCAGGAAGAACGGCGAGGTGCCGAGCAGGCTTACCGGTGCGAAGTCGCGCCGGATGTCGTAGGGCAGCTTCGGCGTCATCGCCGGGGTGATCGCGGTCTGTCCGAGGTCAGCCACCAGCAGCGTGTAGCCGTCGGGCAACGCGCGCGCGACCAGTTCGGTGCCGATGATGCCGCCGGCGCCTGGCCGGTTGTCGACCAGCACCGGACGCTTGAAGGCATCGCCGAGGCGTTGCGCGACGATGCGGCCGAGGGTGTCGGGCAGGCCGCCGGGCACGTACGGCACGACCATGCGGATCGGCCGCGACGGGAAAGCGGCTGCGTCGGTGTTCTGCGCCAATACCGGGGCGGGCAAGAGCGCAGCCGCGAAGGCCGCTGCAAGCGCGGCACGGCGGGCGGGGTCGGAACGGATCACGATCGATTCATCCTTGGCGAAGAGCGCAGATGATACGCCGGCGGCCCTGCGCAGTCTGTGCAGCATCGGCGGGATCCGCGATGTGCTGAGGTACCATCACGGCCTGCATAACGACTGATCCCGGATCGGCAATGACAGCAGCAGCGAAGATGCTCGACGGGGTACGGGTGATCGACCTGACCTCGGTCGTGTTCGGCCCGTACTCGACGCAGATCCTGGCCGACTACGGTGCCGACGTAGTGAAGGTCGAGGTGCCCGAGGGCGACATCATGCGCTATGCCGGCCATGCGCCCGAGCGGGGCATGGGACCGGTGTTCGTGAATCTGAACCGAGGCAAGCGGTCGATCGTGCTCGACATTCGCAAGCCCGACGGCAAGGCCGCGCTCGAAGCACTGATCCGCGGTGCCGATCTGCTGGTGCACAACGTCCGGCGCAAGCCGATGGCCCGGCTGGGTTTCTCGGCGCAGGCCTGTGCCGCACTCAATCCACGGTTACTGTACTGCGCGGCGACCGGGTTCGCCGAGGCGCACGAACTGGCCGATGCACCGGCGATCGACGACGTGATCCAGTGCGCGGTGGGACTGTCGGAACTGAACGCCGATGCCGACGGCACGCCGAGGCTGGTGCCGAGCCTCATCGCCGACAAGGTTGCCGGCCTCGCGCTCGCCTCTGCGATGCTCGCCGCGCTGGTGCGCCAGCGCACCACCGGGCAGGGCGGCACTGTCGATGTCCCGATGTACGAGACGCTCGCCTCGTTCTGCCTGGTCGAGCACCTGCAGGGTGCGACCTTCTCGCCGCAGGGCAGCGTCGGCTACACCCGCGTGACGCGCGAGGGCCGCCGCATCTACCGCGCGAAGGACGGCCATGTGTCGATGACGCCCTACAGCAACGAGCAGTGGGCACGCTTCTTCACCGCCGTGGGGCGCCCCGACATGGCGACCGATCCGCGCGTCACCGATCCGGCGGTACGCGGCACCCGCTTCCACGAGCTGTACGATGTGGTCGAGTCGGTCGCGCATACCCGCACCGTCGCCGAGTGGATCACGCTCGCTCGCGAGCTGAACATGCCGGCGATGCCGGTGGTGTCGCTGGCCGACGTAGCCGGCGACGTGCAGCTGGAACGCAGCGGCGCGGTCGAAACGCGCGAGTTCGCCGGCATCGGACCGGTGAAGCACCTGTCCTCGCCCGGCTTCTTCGACGGCGTAGCGGCACGGCATCCGATGAACGCACCGCGACTGGGCGAGCACACCTGCGTGCTGCTGCGCGAAGCGGGCTACGACGAGGCAAGCATCGCTGCGCTGCTTGCTTCTGGCGGCGCACGCACGCTCGCCTGAGACCCCTGCGGCCGGCCATGGCCGGGCCGCACGGAACGACCCTCCAGGAGACCCTCTATGGAACAGCCCCCGCGCATCGTCCACCCCGACACACTGCCGTCCTACTCCCCGCCCGGTCATGGTGGCACGGTCAACCGGCGGCTGGTGGAGGCCTCCCTCGGCGCCGGGCTCGAGATGGTGCTGGGCGAGGTCGCAGCCGGCGGTGCGGCACATCCGCATTCGCATGACAGCGCGTGGCAGATCGTGATGGTGATCGAGGGCTTCCTGGAGCATTCCGAGCCCGGTCTGCAGCCGCAGCGTTGCGGTCCGGGCAGCGTGATCCGCATCCCGCCGAAGTGCGTGCACGGCGCGCGTGCCGTTGACGGACCGGCGAAGGTGGTGGTGATCTACAGCCCGCCACTGCCGGCAGAGGGCGGCTTCCGGCCGGCCTGAAGACCATTCGGGCGCTGACCCTGGTGCACGACGATGCGCTCCGGGCGGTGGGTCCGCGTGGTGCCCGTCTTCTCGAACGCGTCGATAGCCCAGACGGCGCTTCTTCAGGCCGCGGCTCGGCTCGGCTCGGCCAGCATGCGCCGCGCCAGCACCTGCCCGAGCGCCAGCGCTACGGCCGACTGCGTCGGTTCGACCACCGGTACGCCGAGGACCTGTTCCAGCCCTTCACGATGAGCGGAGAAGCCGGCGCAGCCGAGAACGATCGCCTGCGCACCCATCTCGTCGCGCAACCGCCGTCCTACCGATTCCAGGCGCTCGCGGGTACGCTGCACGTCGGCCAGCGCGGCGACGCCCATCTCGACGGCGAGGCCGCCGCAGTAGCGATGCTCGAAGCCCAGCGCCCGGATCTTGCGCCGATGGCGCGTAAGGGAGCCCGATACGATCGCGATCGATGCGAAGCGCTCGGCCAGCGCCGATGCGGTGTTGAACCCCGATTCGCCGATGCCGAGCACCGGCTGCCGGTATACCTCGCGCAGCGCATGCAGACCGGGGTCGGAGAAGCAGCCGATGATGATGGCATCGCTTGCGGCCAACTCGGGACGCTGAGCCAGCCAGTCGAGCAGCAGCCCGGTGCTCGCATCGACCTGTGCCTGCGTCTCGACGCCAGGCGGGCCTTCGCGCAGCGTCTCGCAGACGATCTGCGGGCCGCCCGGCAGGCGCATCGCGGATACGGCTGCGCTCATCTGCTCGGTGACCGAATGCGTGCTGTTCGGGTTGATGACGAGGATGCGTTCGGCCATGGTGGGGTTGCCCTGCGAGGTTCCAGAGTACGTCAATCTACCGAAAAGCGTACCGCAGTGGAACGACGCGATCGCCAGGTGCCCGCCTGCGCACGGAACAAGGAGCCGGCCGCCACGCCGTGCCAGGCAGTGTCCGCGGTCTGCTTCATTGCTGCGCCGACCCCGGCAGTGCGCCGATGTCGACCGACCAGTCGACGGCCGAGCGGCACCATATACGCCGCTGCGGCGGCAGGCTCGCGCGTTGCGCCAGGCCGCCGACGCGCAGAGTGAAGGTCTGCGGCGCATCGCTGTCCGGACGTGCGAACACCGGCGTGCCGCAGACCGGGCAGAACGCATGCGCGCGCCGGTTGCCGCTCTCGGCGATCTTCACGTAGAAGGTCGGCTCGCCAGCGAGCAGCCGGAAGTCGGATGCCGGTACCACGACCGACACGCGGTACGGCGAGCCCGTGAGCACCTGGCAGTCGGTGCAGTGGCAGATCGCGACCCGGGACGGGTCGGCTTGGGCTTCATAGCGGATGTGGCCGCAATGGCACTGGCCGTCGACATGCATGGGGGAAGCTCCCGGAGTGATATCGTCCGTCGCAAGGGTAACCCCGGAAATGACTGCGATGACCGACGCGACGATACGAACGCCTGACATCCCGCCGCCTGCGGCGACCCCGCATCCGCCAAGGCGCGCGTTCCCGCCCGGTTCCTGTGACTGCCATGCCCATGTGTTCGGACCGCAGTCGCGCTACCGGCTGCTGCCGAAGACGCATTTCGTGCCGCACGAGACGCCGCTGCCAGCTTACGTGAAGATGCTGCGCACGCTGGGCTGCGAGCGCGGCGTGCTGGTGCAGCCCAGCGTGTACGGCACCGACAACACGCTGATCGAGGAGGCGCTGGCCTCGCGCACCTTCGACCTGCGCGCGGTGGCAGTGGTGTCGGCCGACATCGACGACCGCGAACTCGAGCGCCTGCATGGCCTCGGCTTCCGCGGCATCCGCATCAACACTGCTTCGGCCACGCCCGGGCTGCGCATCGAGGATGCACCGCGCCTGGCCGAGCGCATCAAGCCGCTGGGCTGGCACCTGCAGTTCTACCTCGACCTGCGCACGATGCCGCAGATCGAGCAGGCACTGGAGTCGCTCGACATCGACATCGTGATCGACCATTTCGCGCGCATCGCGACCGCCGAAGGCATGCAGGCGTCGGCCTACCGCGCGCTGCTGCGCCTGCTCGCGCGCGACAACGTATGGGCCAAGCTGATGGGACCTTACTTCGTCTCCGACGCGGTACCTCACTATCCCGACCTGGTTCCGTTTGCGCGCGGCATGATCGAGGTCGCGCCCGACCGCGTGGTCTGGGGGTCCGACTGGCCGCATCCAAGCGCGCGCGAGAAGATGCCCGACGACGGCGACCTCGCCGACATGCTGGGTGAATGGGCGCCCGACGAGGCGGTACGGCACCGGATACTCGTCGACAATCCACGCCGGCTCTACGGCTTCGACTGAAGGAAACGACGATGAGCGAGGCGATCGAAGCGCTGGCCGGCATGGCGGCGGAAACGCACTGGGACGATATCCCCGCCGGGGTGCAGCGGCTGGCGCGACTGGTGCTGCTCGACACGATCGGGGTGATCCTCGGCGGATCGGAACAGCCCGAGGTGGCCCGGCTGCGCGCCGGCCTGTCGTCTGGAGCCGGCAGTGGTGCCACCGTGCTCGCGCGCGGCTGGGCGGCTAACGACGCCGGCCGCGTTGCCTTCCTGAACGGTGTGGCGGGCCGCGCGATCGAGATGTGCGAGACGCATGGCAAGGTGTCCTGCCAGGCCGCGATCCAGGTGGTGCCGGGGGCGCTGGCGGTGGCCGAGCGGGCCGGTCGCAACGGGCGCGAACTGCTCGAGGCGCTGGTCACCGGTTACGACGTTGCGATCCGGCTCGGCGCCGCGACCACCCGCCGCCCGCTCGCGCATCCGCTGGGCCAGGCCGGGATGCTCGGTGCGATCGCGGCCGGCGCGCGGCTGCGCGGGCTGGATGCGGCGGGCATCGGCACCGCCATCCGCATCGGCGGCAACCTGATGGTCACTGCCGGCTACGGCAACGTGGTCGCCGGAGCCACCACGCTCAATGCCGTCGGCGGCCTGTCGGCGATGGCGGCGGTGAACGCACCGGAACTCGTGCTCGCCGGCTTCACGGCGCAGGACGATGCGATCGAGCAGACGATGACCGAGCTGCTGTCGGTCGGCTTCAACCCGGTACCGGTGTTCGACGGGCTGGGCACGCGCTGGGAGATTGCGCAGGTGCTGTTCCGCCTGCGTGCCTGCTGCAATCCGATCTACCCGGCGCTCGATGCGCTGGCCGACGTGCTGGCGCGGTTGAAGCCCCGCCCGGAGGACATCGAACGCATCGATGTCGAGACCTACGACTTCGCCGCCGGGCTGGGCGTGCAGGAACCGCCCGGGCATTTCGGGGCGCGCTACTCGCTGCCGCACGCCGCCGCAGCGCTGGTGGTCAATGGCCACCTCGGCTATGCGTCGTTCACCGACGCCGCGGTCCGCGACCCGGTACTGACCGCGCTGCGCCACCGGGTTCACGTGGTCGAGGACGAGGCAATGACCGCCCGGCTGCCGGCGTCGAAGCCGGCGCGGGTGACGCTGGTGCTGAAGGACGGCCGGCGCGAGACGTGCTCGGTGGAGGACGATCGCCGGGTCGGCGAGGCCTTCGACGAGGCGCCGGTGCGCGCCAAGTACCGCGAGCTGGCAGGGCTTGTGTTGACCGACGCGGGCGTGGCTGCGGTGGAGTCGGCCATCGAACGCTGCGAGGAATGGCCGTCCATGGCGCCGCTGCTGGATGCATTGCGCACGGGTGGACGTAGCGCCGACGCTTGACGCTGCGCATCCTCTTCCCGCACGACCGCGACCTCGTCTACCGCTGGGTGAGCCAGCCGAACGCACGGCTCGGCGGGCGCCCGCCGACGCGGTGATCAGCCGTCCGTTCGACTACGGCACCGTCATCAGCTACAGCTTCGATTCCAGCCACTGGTAGCAGACCCGGTTTTCCGACGGCTCGCATTTCGGCGTCTGGTACGGTGCGCTGGAACTCGAGACCACGGTGTACGAGACTGCCTGGCACTGGTACCGCTTCGTGATGGACAGCTTCGCCTGCGAGCAGCGCACGATCGTCACCGAGCGGCGGGTGTTCAACGTGCGCTGCGCTGCTGGTGGACCTGCGCGGCCGGCAGGATCGCCATCCCGGGCTGGTCGACCGTGACAGCTATGCGTTCACCCAGCGCGCAGGCGGCTACCTGCATGCGCAGGGCGCTAACGGGCTGCTGGTCGGCTCCGCCCGCTGCAGCGGAACCAATGCGGCGGTGTTCCGGCCGGAACGGCTGTCCGGTGTGCGCGATCGTAGCTTCCTGACCTACCGGCTGGACGTGGCTGCACGGCGGATGGTGGTCGAACGGGTGCGCGGACGGGTGTGGATGCGGTTCACGCCGGGCGAGGTCGCAATCGTGCGGGGCTGACCAGGGTACGGGCAACTGGTTCCGGTCGTACGGCAACGAGAAACCATTCCGGCCCGAGCGAATTCGGCCTCTTGCCAGAAGGGCGGGCCGGGCCCTGCCGGTTCATCCGCCAGCTCAGTTGCGTGGCGGTGGCGGCGGCGGCGGCGGCGGGGCGTACACCGCAGGGGCCGGCGGGCGGGCGGGGGCCACCGGCGCGCTGCTGCGCGCGAGCCCGGTGGACGGCACCTTGTTGCCCTTGGCGTACATGCACTGCACGAACGCGTTGTCGTAGCGCTGCTGGATGCCGTAGCCGGACGTGTTGGCCGCATCGACACCGGCCACGCCGCCGAACAGCAGGCCGACGCCGGCCCCGGCGGCTGCGCCCTGGCTGCCGCCGAGCGCGGCCCCGGCAAGCGCGCCTACTGCCGTGCCGACCGCTGCGCTGGTCACCGCGCTGTTGGCCTGCGCCCGCGACGGATCGCTGCCACCGATGGAATCGGATGCATAACGTCGACAGTCGGCCTCGTCGGCGCGGAACTGGTCGAAACTGCGCCCGGTGCCGGGGAAGGTCGCCACGCTCGGCCCGGTCGGTATCGACACGCAGCCGCCGAGCGCCAGCAGGGCCGTGGCCAGCACGCCGGTGCGCACACGGCGCCGGTGGTGCGCATCGCGCAGGCGGACAAAGGCAGGTCTCATCGCATGGCTCCTGCGGTTACCGCGGACCCGTCGACGGCTGCGCCGGCACGCGCTGCCACGGCGACGCGCATTCTCGTACGTACGGGTAGTAGGTGCTGGAATCTTTGCAGAAGAACCACTCCGGCCCCTGCGCGGGCTGGGGTTGCGCCGACGGTGCCGGCTGCACCTGCGGCTGCGACGCGGACGGCGCCGGCACGTAGTCGGGCGCGGGCGCCTGCGCATCGCCGCGCTCGACATACACGACCGGCGGCGCCGGCACGACCCTGACCACCGGCGGGTAGTCGTAGTAGTAGGCGGGCGGCGGAAAGTAGTAGCGCGGGCCGTAGTAGAAAGGCACGATCGGTGCGCCGAAATACACGCCGACCCGCGGGCCACCGAAGCCGCCATGGCCGCGGTAGCCCCCATGCGCCTGCGCCTGCTCGGCCGACAGGGAGAGCAGCGTGCCGGCTGCGAGCGCCAGTGCCGCCGTCCGGAAAGAAAGGGATCGAAAGGTCATCAGTGTCTCCACCATCCGCTGGATCAGCGCCCCGCCGAAGGCGGCGTGGGCACAACCCGTTCCCAGGGTGTCGCGCACTGGGTCACGTAGGGGTAGTAGGTATTGGAATCGGCGCAGAAGAACCAGAACGCGGTGTCTGCCACCGGAGCGGGTACCGGCGCCGGATGGACTGCCGCAAGGTCGTTGCGCTCGACATAGACCGGCGGCGCATGTCTGCGCGATGAATAGACGACCGGCGGTACGTACACGAGCGGCGCCGAATGGATCACGCGCGGTGGGTAGTACACCGGCGGCGGCGCGTAGTACACGCGTGGCGGGGCGTAGTAGTGCGGCCGGTAGACCGGTGCCGGGACGTACACGCCGATGCGCGGGCCGCCGTTCCAGTGGTGGCCGCCACCATGGCCATGGCCATGGCCGTAGCCGTAGCCGTGGCCGCGGTGTCCCCCGCGGTCGGCCATTGCGGGCGCGGGCATCGCCAGTGCAGCTGCAGCCAGCAGCGAGGCAGCGATCGCCGCGCGGCCCGGGCTCGATGACATGACGGATCGTGAAGACATCATTCCCTCCTCGGACCCTCGGATGGCAGGGGTCCTGCATGCAGCAAGCGTAGTCCGGTCCAGCGCCTGCAACCGTCAGCGATGCAAGCGGACATTGCTGCGGTTACAGTCTCGAAACACTTGTCAGTCAGGAACCGGCCACGCCGCGGGCCCTTCCTGGCCCTACGCACCCATCAACGCGGCTGGCGCGCGCGGGGTGTACAGCAACCGACGAACGGCGCCCCGCCCGGTACGAATTCCGGCGTTGGATTACTCTCGCCTTCCCCTGCATATCCGGAGCCCGACGCAATGGCCAGGACCGAAGACATCAAGCTGAAACTGCGCGACGGCGAAATGGGCGCACACATCGCGTGGCCCGACCGCAAGCCCGCCGGGGCGATCATCGCGATCATGGAGATATGGGGCGTGAACGACACCATGCGCAAGCATGCGCAGGAGTTCGCCGATGCCGGGTACATCTGCCTCGTGCCCGACCTGTTCTGGCGCCAGGAGCCTGGGGTCGAACTGTCCGACCGCAACCCGGCCGACGGCCAGAAGGCCTTCGACCTCTACTACGACTTCGACTACGACCTCGGCGTGCGCGACATGGAGGACACGATGCAGTGGCTGCGCACCGTGCCCGGTGGCACCGGCAAGGTCGGCAGCGTCGGCTACTGCCTCGGCGGCAAGCTCTGCTATCTGATGTGCTGCCGCACCGACATCGACTGCGCGGTCGCCTACTACGGCACCTACATCGAGCACAACATCCGCGAGGCATCGAACCTGCACCGACCGTTCATGCTGCACATGGCGATGAAGGACCGCTGGGTGCAGGCGGAAGTGAACGAGATGCTCGAACGCCGGCTGTCGCCGAACCCGCTGGTGACGATCCACAAGTATCCCGAAGCCGACCACGCCTTCGCGCGCCATGGCGGCAAGCCGTATCGCAAGGAAGAGGCCGATCGCGCACTGGCGCTCTCGGTCGACTTCTTCCAGAAGCACCTCGGTTGATGCAGGCGCGCCGACGGGCGATCGCGCTGCTGGCACCGGCCGGCCTGCTGGCCAGCGGTGCTATCGCGGTGCGGTCCGCCCTCGCGCATGGCTTTCGTGCCGGCGCGATCGTGATCGACCATCCGTATGCAACGCCGACGCCCAGCGGCGCACGCACTGGCGCGGTGTACTTCCGCACGCTGAAGAACACCGGACGCGACGCAGACCGGCTGCTTTCGGCAACCACCACGGCAGCCGAGTCGATGGAACTGCACAGCAGCACCATCGTCGACAACGTGATGCGGATGCGCCCGCTCGCCACGATCGATCTGCCCCCCGGCGCTGCCCTGAAGGTCCGCCATGGCGGCGAGATACACCTGATGCTGATCGGCCTGAGGGCGCCGCTGAAGAACGGTGACCGCTTCACCGTACGCCTGAAGTTCGAGCGCGCCGGCGAACACGACGTGGTCGTGCAGGTGCAGCAACCGCGCACCGACGGAAAGCCGCCGCCGGGCCACAGCCACTGAAATCGTCGTCCCTGAAGTCGAAGGAAGCAACGTGTCGCTGCAATCGAAGGTTCCGTTCGTCGCTGTTCCGCTCGCGCTGGCGCTCGCCGCGTGCCTGACCACATCGGTGCATGGCCAGGGCTTCCCCGAAAAGCCGATGCGCATGGTCGTGCCGTTTCCGCCGGGTGGTGCCGCCGACATCGTCGCGCGTCATTTCGCCAGCCGGCTTGCGGAGACTGCCGGCCAGCAGGTGGTGGTCGACAACCGCGGCGGCGCCGGCGGCAACATCGGCGCGGACAATATCGCGCGCTCGCCGGCCGACGGCTATAGCCTGCTGTTCGCCTCCTCCAGCGTGCTGTCGATCAATCCCCACCTGGGCGGCAAGGCACCGTTCGACGTGTTGAAGAGCTTCACCCCGATCGCGCTGATCGGCCATGCGCCGAACGTGCTGGTAGTGCATCCGTCCGTGCCGGCGAAGACCGTGCGCGACCTGATCGCGCTGGCGAAGAAGCGGCCCGATGCCCTGGCCTATGCCTCGAACGGCCACGGCACGCTGAGCCACCTGACCGGCGAGCTGTTTGCCCAGGGCGCGGGCGTGAAGATGCTCCACATCCCGTACAAGGGTGCCGCACCGGCCACGATCGATACGGTCGCAGGCAACGTGTCGGTCCTGTTCGCCGCGTTCCCGAGTGTCGGCTCGCAGGTGCGCGCCGGCCGCCTGCGTGCGCTGGCGGTGACCAGCGCACAGCGCATCGCGGTGGCCATGGAACTGCCGACCATCGCCGAGGCTGGCGTCCCGGGATTCGAGTCGAGCCAGTGGTGGGGCCTGTACGGCCCGGCCGGCCTGCCAGGCGCTATCGTCGAAATGCTGAACAAGGCCGCCAACCGCGCATTGACGACCGAGGAGTTCCGCAAGGCGCTCGCGCTCGAAGGTGCGGCACCGGCGGGCGGTACCCCGGCCACGCTGGCTGCGTACCACAAGGCCGACTACGACAAGTGGGGCAAGGTGATTGCCGCCGCCGGCATCAAGGAGAACAACTGATGGTGCAGCCGCAAGCCGCAGCGCCGGGCACCTCTTTGCCCGGCAACGATGCAGTTACCCGCCGCTTCGCCGCGTTCGCGGCAGGGCTCACGTACGACGTGCTGCCGCCGGTGGTGCGCGAACACCTCACCATTTTCCTGCTCGACTACCTGCGCGTCGCCTCGCTCGGCCAGCGCATGCCGTGGAGCGGCTGGGCGGTGAAGCTCGCCGCCGAACTCGGTGGCAACGGCCAGTCGACGATCCTGTTCTCGACCGACCGCACCGACCCGGAGCGCGCGACCTTCGTCAACACGACCTTCTCCGGCAGCATCGACGCGGACGACGTGCATGTCGGCTCGATGCTGCATCCCGGCTGTATCGTGATCTCGGCCGCGCTGGCGGTGGGTGAGGCGCGTGGTGCGAGCGGCGCGCGCATCCTCTCGGCGATCGCAGCCGGCTACGAGAACATGATCCGCATCGGCCTGTCGCTGCAGCCCTCGCACTTCCGCCGCGGCTTCCAGAGTACCGCCACCTGCGGCGGCTTCGGCGCGGCGACCGCGGCCGCGTGCCTGATGTTCGAAGGGTCCGATCGCGCCGAGCGCATCGCCGAGACGCTCGGCCTGGTCGCCTCGTTCAGCGGCGGCCTGACCCAGTTCTACCACTCCGGCTCGACGGTCAAGCGCATCCATGCCGCGCATGCAGCGGGCGAGGGCGTGCATGCCGCGCTGCTGGCTGCCGCCGGCTTCTCCGGCCCGGCGGACATCCTCGAAGGCAAGGACGGGTTCGCGCGCGCCTATGCCGACGGACACGACTTCGACAAGGGCCTGTCCGGCCTCGGCGAACAGTGGCGCCTGCTCGAGACCGCGATCAAGCCGCATGCGAGCAGCGCACGCGTGTTGTCGGCGATCGAGGCGACGGCGACGCTGAGCACCGAGCACGGGCTGACCATCGAGGACATCGACACCATCCGCGTTGGCATCCCGAAGGTGATCCAGGGACGGCTGACCGTGAACGAACCGAAGGATATCCAGGCCGCACAGATGAGCCTGCCGTTCTGCATGGCGATGGTGCTGAAGCAGGGCCGCGCGGTGCCCGAGGGTTTCACGCTGAACATCGACGACTTCGAGACCACGCTCGCCGACCCGTCTGTGATGGCGATCTCGTCGCGCGTGTCGTGCGAGCTCGACGACGATGCGGAGCGGGTGAGCACCGAGCAGTCGGTGGGCGCGAAGGTCACGTTCCGGTTGAAGAACGGCAAGGTGGTCGAGTGCTTCATCGATGCGCCGAAGGGCAGCGTGTCGCGGCCGTTCACGATGGACGACCATGTCGCGCGCTTCCGGGCGGAACTCGGCCGCCGGTTCGATGCGACGCGCGTCGATGCGCTGCAGGCGGAGGTGCAGGGGCTGGCAGCGGCCGGTGGCGTTGCCCGGTTGATGCAGCTGCTATCGGGTCGGTGAACCGGCCATGCCCGCGCTGAAACTCCCCGACTGCGACCTGTACTACCAGGTCGACGACTTCACCGACCCGTGGACCGAAGCGGAGACGGTTCTGATGCTCCACGGCAACGCCGAAAGCTCGCTCGCCTGGTATGCCTGGGTGCCGGTGCTGGCGCGCCACCTGAAGGTGGTGCGGCCGGACATGCGTGGATATGGAAAGTCAACGCCGATGCCGCGCGAGTATGCGTGGACGCTGGATGCGCTGATCGATGATTACTGCCGGTTGATGGACCATCTCGGCATCGAGCGCTTCCATCTGGTCGCGGCCAAGATCGGCGGGACGATCGCACGGGCGTTCGCGGCACGCCGGCCGGACCGGGTGCGCTCGCTGGTGGTGGTGGGAACGCCGCAGGCGCTGCGTCCCGGTGTGGAGAAGGTGCCCGCGCTGATCGAGGAGTTCGAGACCAGGGGCGCGGAGCACTGGGCGCGCCGGACCATGGCCGGCCGGCTCGGGGAACACTTTCCGCCCGAAGGCGTCGAGTGGTGGACGCAATTCATGGGGCGTGCGCCGGTGTCGTCGCTGGTCGGGTTCAACCGGGGGATCAACTACGCGGACATCCGGGCTGACCTGCCGAAGATCCGGTGCCCGACGCTGGTGATCACCACGGAGGAAAGCGGGTTGGGGACGGTGGAGCGGACACGGGCGTGGCAGGAGCAGATCCCGGATTCACGGTTGCTGGTGTTACCGGGGAAGTCTTACCACGTGGCAGCGAGTGACGCGGAGGCTTGTGCGGGGGCGGTGCTGGAGTTCATCGGGCGCAAGTGACCTTGCGGGACGATCGTCGTGAAAGTTGGCTGACTCTGGTGCTGGTGACCTGAGTTGCTACTGGCGCCGCGTTGGGTCACCTGCGTCGTGGCGGCCACATCCTTGCCGTATGTACCAGCACGAGGATCCAGACGGTATCGTCCCTCACCTCGTAGACCATGCGGTAGCTGTCGTGCACAACCAGTTCCCGCGCGCCCGTGATCAGCCCGGGACGGCCGATCAACGGATGCTCCGCGAGACGCCTTGCTGCAGCCGCGAACAGTTCGTCCATCGCGATTGCGGCAAGAGGATTGTCCCGTGCGATGAAGTCGGTGATGTCGATGCGGTCCTGTTCGGCAGACAGGGCCCACCGTACCTTCATGCGTCAGGACCGCCTGTCGGGCTTTGCCAGGCAGCGCGTCGCGCAGCCGATCGCGCGTCCACCTCTTCATCGCCGGCATGCAGCCCGGCGGAAATCTGCGCGCGTGCGTCGGCAACCTTGCCTCTCAGGAACGCATCATGTTCACGCGCCTCGCGCTGGCGCTGGACGAAATCCCGCATCAGTTCGCGCACGATCTGCGACGCGGGACGGTGGCTGGCTTCCGCCTCGGCCATGAGGGCGTCTCGAAGCTCGGGTTCCAGCTTCATCGTGAAGACGGCATCTTTCGACACGGCGTGGCTCCTGAAGGTTATTCGCACGAAGTATACATTTCGTATGAACGATCTGGAGCTTGCCTGCGGGATACGGTTAACGGGACGCGAATCTCAGTCAACCGGTGGCCACGCGCGTACGCCGACCGCAGGCGAGAACGGCGCATGCCGCAGCCTCGGCACCACCTGTCCCATGCGCGTCGACGGGTCGCGCGCCTCGGCTTCCAGCGGCTCGTAGTGGTGTTCGCGCTCGGCGAGCGAGGTGAACTCGTACATGACTCCGTGGCGCCAGCCGCCGACGCTCGCGAGCAGCTTGCGCGTGGCCATCACGCCGGGAAGCCGGGCGAGCAGCGGGAAGCGCTGCTGCGCGTAGAAGCTGCCGATCGCCTCGTCGGTGGCCGCGTCGGGGGCATCGTAATGGCCGAACTGCACGACCGGGGCCGACGCGCGCGGGTCGCGATGCCCGGCCTCCGGTCCGTCGACCCGCACCTCCTGCGCGAAGATCGCCGAGCCCAGCGGCTGGCGCATCGCCATGTGACGTCGGGTCAGGTCGCTCTGCCGCGTGGCGAGCTCGGAAGGCGGCGGGGCGAGGAAGGTGTGCGCCGACTCGCCGCCGAACAGCGCCAGCCACCCCTGGCCACGCCCGCCGTGGCCGAGTCGGTAATGCGCCGCCCAGCGGTATCCCGGACGCGCGAGCTTCTCCGGGATGTGGATATTGTGGAACCAGTCGCAGTACGCGTCGCGCGTCTCCTCGGCAAGGTCGTACCACAGCGCCCAGATGCCGGTGTCCTGATCGTTCATCGTCGTGCTCCTTCGCGCAGTCACCTTCGACTTCCAGGAAGGTCCGGTTGCCCGCCCGGTGGATGCGCGTCTCTATCGCCTCGGCCATCCAGAGGGCAGCGTCCTGACGGTCCGGTTCGCCTGCCATGCATGCGTGATCCGGATCATCGGGGTGGGCTATTGGCGCGATGGAAAGGCTGTTGTGCAGGCATCACCGGCCGATCCCGTCCAGCGCTTGCCTCGCTGCCAGCTTCGCCAGCGGGCCATGAATCGGCGACGCGAGCACGTCCTTGAGCGCTCCCTCGGCACCGTGTGGCAACACTGGCAATGCACGAAGGGACCAGGCGGCCTGCAGCGCGATATCGGGTGTTGCAAGCGCCGCCACGACCGTCGCGAGGCAAGCTTCGCAATGCATTGCCGCGAGCGCCCGGAGCGCGGCTTCACCGACGAGATCGCGGCAACGGCCTTCGCGCGCCTCTCCGTAGCGCTGGGTCGTGCGGTCGAGCGCCGCAAGCGCAGTCGCGTGTTCTTGAGGCGATATGAGGAAGCGTGTCTGTGTCGGATTATCGCGCTGAAGACGTTCGACGACTGCGTCGTTCGCAAGGAGATAGTCGAGCTGCTGCACTGCACGCGCGCAACGGGCCTGTCGTCCCTCCTCGTCGGCGATACGGGCTTTGAGGAACTTCGACACGTCGTGCGCGCGGTGTGCTGCCGGCGGACCGAGCGCCGCAAGTGCCTCGAGGGCGACGTATGCATCGGCCTCACCGGACAGCAGGTCGGCAATGGGATCGATTGCGCGCGGGTCACCCGTGCGGCCGAGCGCCTCGATGATGGACGAGCGCACCGGGATCACGCCGTCGCCCGTGTCATGATCCTTGATGCCCGAGGCCAGGGCCTTGATGAGCGCAGGAACGGCGGGGCGTGCGGAAGGCCCCATCTTGCCGAGACACCGCGCGGCGCCCGTCGGGCAGGTCCAACGGTCCTCGTGTCGCGTGAAGGCCCACTCGAGGGTCCCTCGGACCGGCCTTGCCGCGCATGCGTCCGACGGCTCCACGGCGAACCGGCAGTGGTGCCCCTCGAGCTGTGCGACGACGTCGTTGACGGACGGTGGCGGCGCATTCGCTCTTGATGTCGGCGGCGCGGTACTGCGCTCGCAACCGACCAGCAACACCGCCGCACAAAGGATCGCGGGCCAGCAGTTCGCGATGGCAGAGATCCCCCGTCTCAGTTGAACTTCAATCCCGCCGCCTTCACGATCGCGAGGTTGGCCTTGATCTCGGCCGCGATCAGTGCATCGAACTCTTTCGGCGTCATCGGCATCGGCTCGAGGCCGATCTTCACCAGCCGCTCCATCACCGCCGGCTGCTTCAGCACCGCCATCGTCTCGGCATGCAGCCGGTCGATCAGCGCGCGTGGCGTCTTCACCGGCAACAGCAGGCCGTTCCAGAAGGTGTAGTCGCTGTCGGCGAAGCCGGCTTCGATCGTGGTCGGCACGTCGGGGAACACGCTCGACCGGCTACGGGTGCTGACCGCCAGCGGGATCAGGCGGCCGGACTTGATGAACGGCAGCCCGGACGAGGTGCCGATCGAAAGGAAGTCGACGCGGCCGGCGGCCACGTCCGCCAGCGCCTCGGGCCCGCCCTTGAACGGCACGTGCGTGGCCTTGATGCCGGCAGACAGCAGCAGCCGCTCGGCGGCCCAGTGGGTGGCGCTGCCGATGCCGGCCGAGGCGAAGGTCATGTCGTTCTTCCGTGCGGCGTCCATCAGCGCCTTCACCGTCTTCAGCCCTTTCTCGGGCGAGATCACCAGAACGTTCGGCACCACGCCGAACACGGCGACGCCGGCGAAGTCGTTACCGGGATGGTAAGGCGCGTTCGGGAACGCGGCCAGCGAGGCCGAGTGCGCCGCAGCGTTCATCAGCCAGGTGTAGCCATCCGCGTCGGCGCGGGCAACTACCGCCGAACCGACTGAGCCGCCGGCGCCGCTGCGGTTCTCGATGATGATCGGTTGCCCGAGCGACGTCGACAGGCCCTCGGCGACGATACGGCCGATCACGTCGGTGGTCGAGCCGGGAGTGAACGGGATGATGGTGCGGATCGGCTTGGCCGGGAACTGCTGGGCCAGCAACGGAGTGGACAGCGCGCCTGCGGCGAGCAAGGCGGTGGACATCCGGACAAGGCTTCGGCGGGTGTACATGGTGACTTCCTCCTGGGGGCGCGGACGGCGTCTCGCTGTGCGGACCGTCGCATCGATGCAGCATGAGGCTCAGATCATACCGGCTATCCGCAGGCCTTCGGCAGCCCGCTTCGCCCCGCTTGCACCCTTGTCGCCCGGAGGACGTCTTCACGCATTTGCTAGACTGCTCCCTTCCTGATGAGAGGGGATGCAGCCGTGGCAGAAGAACAACCGATCCCGGACGACATCCGGGCGCAGGCGAAGGCTCTCGGGCTGGACAGACTCACCGAGCCTCAGCTGCGCCAGTTCATGAAGGCCGCTCAGGTGGCGCAGTCGCGCCGGGCCGTGCTCGATACCCGGTCGCTGACGGCGGCGGACGAGCCCTGCCATGTCTACCGTCTGAGCTGAGGATCGCCGCCGATGAGCGAACTGCACACCCTGTCCCTGGCCGAAGCGTCCACGCTGATTCGCGAGCGCAAGCTGTCGCCGGTGGAGTACACCCGCGCGCTGGTCGAACGCACCGAGCGCCATGACGGCGCGCTCAACGCCTTCCTGCGCTTCACGCCTGAGATCGCGCTCGCCGACGCGCAGCGTGCCGAGGCCGAGATCATGGCTGGCGGCTGGCGCGGCCCTCTGCATGGCGTACCCTACGGCCTGAAGGACATCGTCGACTACGCCGGCCTGCCCACCACCGGGCATTCGGCGATCCTGAAAGACAACACCGCTGCCACCGATGCCTTCGTCACGCGCAAGCTGCGCGCGGCCGGCGGCGTGTTCATGGGCAAGCTGTCAACCCATGAGTTCGCGATCGGTGGTCCGTGCTTCGACCTGCCCTGGCCGCCGGCGCGCAACCCATGGAACCGCGACCATTTCTGCGGGGGTTCGTCCAGCGGCTCGGGCAGCGCGACCGCGGCCGGCTTCGTGCCGGTGGCGATCGGCACCGATACCGGCGGCTCTATCCGCAACCCGGCGTCGATGTGCGGTGTCACCGGCATGAAGCCGACCTATGGCTACGTGAGCCGGCGCGGGGTGTTCCCGCTCGCCTATTCGCTCGACCACGTCGGGCCGCTCACCCGCACCGTGCGCGACAACGCCATCGTGCTCGACCTGATCGCCGGGCATGATCCGCACGATCCGGGCAGCGTGCCGCGCACTGGCGGCGATTGCACGTCGCTGCTCGACCGTGGCGTGGAGGGCATGCGCATCGGCGTGGTGCGCCACTTCTACAGCCAAGACCTGGTGGCCGACGCCGAGATGAGCGCATCGATCGAACAGGCGCTGGCGCAGCTCGAGTCGATGGGCGCGGTGGTGCGCGAGGTGGAGACGCTGCCGCTGCAGCAGTTCGCCGCCTGCAACCGCACGCTGCTGGTGTCGGAAGCGTATGCCGTGCACGAGCGCTGGCTGCGCGAGCGTCCCCAGGATTATGGCGACCTCACCCGCGAGCGGTTGTTCCCGGGCGCGTTCGTGAGCGCGGCCGAGTACGTGAACGCCTCGCGCATGCGGCTGAAGATGACCGCCGCCTTCAACAGCCTGTTCGACGATGTCGACGTGGTAGTCACCGCCAGCGCGCACGACCCGGCCTGCCGCATCGACGATCCGAAGCAGGTCGAATACACCTACGCGCGGCAGGCGCGGGCACCGTTCAACCTCACCGGCAACCCTGCGCTGGCACTGCCCACCGGCTTCAGCGCCGGTGGCTTGCCGCTGGGCATGCAGATCGTCGGCCGTCCGTTCGGCGAGGCGATGATCTATCGGGTGGCGCAGGCCTACGAGGCTGCGACTGGCTGGACGAAGCGGCAGCCGCCGCTGTAACCGGAGTCGATGATGAGAAAGATCAAACTGGGTGCCGGGCTGCCGGCTTCGATGCTGCTGGGTACGGCGCTGCTGGTGCCGTCCGTCGGCTGGACTGCGGCCGCCTGGCCGGACAAGCCGCTGCGCATCGTCGTGCCCTGGGCCCCGGGCGGCAGCACCGATATCGTCGCCCGGCTGCTGGGTGCGGACCTCGGCAAGCGCCTCGGCCAGACGGTGGTGATCGAGAACCGCGCCGGCGCAGGCTCGATCGTCGGCATGGAGTTCTCCGCTGCGATGCCGCCCGACGGCCACAACTTCATGCTGACCTCGACTGGCTACGGCTTCATCATCAACAAGGCGAAGATCGATCTCGTCAACAGCTTCGCCCCGGTGGCGCTGCTCGGCTTCGGCGACAGCGCACTGGTGGTACATCCGAGCCTGCCAGTGAAGAACGTCAAGGAGCTGATCGCGCTGGCCAGGCGCAAACCGGGTTCGTTGAACTATTCGTCGTCGGGTATCGGCGGCTTCCCGCACCTGAACACCGAGCTGTTCAAGATGATGGCTGGTATCGACATGGCGCATGTACCGTTCAAGGGCGCCGGCCCGGCGGTGGCCGACACCTCGGCCGGCAACACGCAGGTGCAGATCGGGTCGCTGCCCTCGGTTCTGGGCCAGGTACGCGCAGGGCGATTGCGCGCGCTCGCAGTCGGCGGGCCGAAGCGCAACCCGCTGCTCCCCGATGTGCCGACGATCAACGAGTCGGGACTGCCCGGGTACGAGACCTACATCTGGTTCGGACTGTTCGCGCCGCGCACCACGCCGGCGAACCTGGTCGCTCAGATGCATGCGGCGGTCAACACCTCGCTCGAGTCGCCGGACATGTTGAAGCGCATGGACGAGCAGGGCATCGACCCGTCGCGCCGTTCCATTGCGGAGTTCGCGAAGCTGATGGAGAGCGAGACGGTGAAGTGGGCCAAGGTGATCAAGGCTGCGAACATCACCGGTGAATGAGATGACTGCTGAGCCAGCGAACGAACTCACGGCCGTGCAGGCTGCGCGGGAGATGGCCGTGGGGCGCCTCACCTCCGAGGCGCTGGTCTCGGCCTGTCTGGAACGCATTGCCGCCCGCGAGGACGATGTACGAGCATGGGCGTTCATCGACCCGGCGCTGGCGTTGGCGCAGGCGCGTGCCGCCGATGCCGAGCGGGTGAGGGGTGGTGTGCGCTCGCCACTGCACGGCATACCGGTCGGCATCAAGGACGTGATCGACACGTACGACATGCCAACCGAGTACGGGTCGCCGATTTACGTGGGCCATCGTCCGGCAGCCGATGCCGCCTGCGTGTCGCTGATCCGTGAACTGGGCGGGGTGATTCTCGGCAAGACGGTGTCGACCGAGTTCGCGACGCGGCATCCGAACAAGACGCGCAATCCGCATTCCCCGCTGCATACCCCGGGTGGATCGTCGAGCGGATCTGGCGCGGCCGTGGCCGACTGCATGGTGCCGCTGGCACTGGGTACGCAGACCTCGTCGTCGATCATCCGGCCGGCCGCGTATTGCGGCGTGGTGGGCTACAAGCCGACCTACGGGTTGATCAACCGGGCGGGGCTGAAGTTCCTGTCCGAGTCGCTGGACACGCTGGGCGTACTGTCGCGTACCGTCGCTGACGCGGCGCTGCTGACCGAGGGGCTTACCGGGCTCTCGCTGGATGCGACGCCGCCTTCGGTTGCGCTGCGTATCGGCGTCTGCCGTACGCCCTGGTGGGACAAGGCGGATGCGGCGACGCAGGCGTTGATCGAGTCGTCTGCGGTGCGGTTTGCTGCGGCTGGCGCAAAGGTTTCTTCGGTTTGGCTCGAGCCGGCGTTCGACCGGATGAACGAGATCCAGATCGCGTTCAGCTCGTACGAGTTCTACCGGGCGCTGACGCATGAGCGCACCCGGCATCCTGAACTGATCTCTCCGAGCCTGACCGGGCGACTGGCGGCAGGCGGTATGGTGACCCGCGGGGCCTACGAGGCGGCTCGGGCCGATACGCACCATTGCATCGCGCTGATGGCCAGGCACTTCGACGCCTGCGACATCATGCTGGCACCGAGCACGCCGGGCGAGGCGCCGGGTATCGAAGGTACCGGCGAGCCGACCTTCGGGCTGATGTGGACGCAGCTCGGGCTGCCGTGCATCACCGTGCCGGCGGGGAAGGGCTCGGGTGGGTTGCCGCTGGGGGTGCAGGTGATAGCGGCGGCGGGGAACGATGCAGGGTTGATGCGGGCGGCGGCGTGGGTGGAGCGGATGCTGGCAGCATCCGCCTAAGGCAGATGACGCTCCAGGTCCATCGCATCGTGAAGGAGGCGTAGTACTTCGATCACGTTGCCTTGCGGTGCTTGTCCCACTCGGAACATCACGAAGTGCCGCCCTTTCCGCGAATTGCGGGCGACATGAAGCGAGACGATACCCTGCTGGATGTCATCGCGCTTCTTCGCCCCTGCGACCGCCGGACCTGCTGCCAGATCATCCAGCGCTGCTGAGATCGTGTCCGCATAACGGTGAGCCTGAGCCTTGCCGAACTGCCTGTCCGTCCAACGCAGGATCTCCGCGAAGTCCGCCTGTGCCGCTGCCGTCAGGCGTACGGACCACACGCGTGCGCTCACTTCAAGCGTTCAGGGGGCCGGGGGCCGATCGTCTTTCTGGCGAGTTCGCTCAGGTGATTCCGAAGATCAGCCTGCGATTCGAAGCTGTGGAATCGCCCCGCCTCGATGTCGGCGATTCCGACCTGCGCGGCCTGCCGCAACGCGTAGAGTCGTGCATCGTCCTGCGCCTCGCGAGCCTCGATCAATCGCAGTCCCTCGCGCAGGACTTCGCTCGCGTTCTGGTAGCGTCCGGTCGAGACCAACGCTTCGACGAGGGTTGCCTGATGATCAGTGAGGACGACGTTTCGCGTAGGCATGAAGGGCGTCACGCAGCGTTGAAAGCGTTGGCATACTATGCCATTGATGATTCAGTTGGCAAGGGCGATGCCACTGGCGAGGGTTGATCTACCCCCACTTGGCCCTTGCCCGCACCGCCGCCGACGACTGCTCCGCCTCCTCCAGCACCCGCCCGTGATCGAGCGCAGTGAACCTCCCTCCGCGCCACAGCACACGCCCGTCCGCGATCACCGTATCCACGTTCCGCGGCTGCGCGAACGACACCAGCGCCTCGTACGGGTCGCCCGCTGGCGCGATGTTCACGTCACGGGTGCGCACCAGAATCACGTCGGCGCGCTTGCCCGGCGTGAGCGAGCCGGTGCGATCGGCGATGCCCAGGTCGATCGCGCCATCGAGGGTGGCCAGTTGCACCAGCCGCCGCGCGGTCAACGGGAACTTCGGCCCGATACGATGCTGGTGCAGGTTGTACAGCAGGCGCATGCAGTTGAAGTAGTCGACGCTGTAGGTGCCGGTGTGGTCGATCGACAGGCTGGTCTTCACGCCGGCTTCGAGCAGTTCTCCGAGCTGGATCACGCCGGCGCTGGCGGGCCGTCGCGACTCGCCCAGCGGCGAGATGCTGTAGCTCACGCCGCGCTCGCGCAGGATCTTGCGCTCGGCCGCGGTGGTGAGCAGCGGATGCACCAGCTGGACGTCCGGGCCGAGCAGGCCGGCCTGTTCGAGGAAGGTGATCGGGCTCGGGCCGGAGGTGTGCAGCGTGATCGGCAGCTTGAGCGCCCGCGCACCGCCCCAGTCGGCGCGCACGATCTCGAGCGGTATGTTGCCGCGCAGCGGGTTCGGGTCGGTGCCGACGTTGCGCGAGTTGATGCCGAGCGTGAGCAGGCCATCGTTGGGCATCCAGGCCTTCTGGGTGCGTGCGAGGCCGGCCAGGTCCATCGGCTTGTCGTCGGGCATCCCCTGCGCCGGGCCATAGGAGAAGCGGCCGCGAAGCCCGGTGTCGCGCATCGCGCGCAGCTCGGCGTCCGCATGCTCCGGCGTGACGATGTTGTGCGCCCAGTTGTGAACGGTAGTCGCGCCGGCAGTGATCGCCTCCGACAGCCCGAGGCGCACGCTGCGGTAGCTGTCCTCAGGCGTGTAGAAGCGGCCGAGGAAGCTGGTGACCGGGAAGTAGCCGCGCTTCGGGTCGTCGATGCGGATGATCGGTCGGGTGATGCTGGTCCACAGGTGCCAATGGGTGTCGATGAAGCCGGGCATGCAGATCATGCCGGCGGCATCGATCACCGTGGCGTTTGCGGTGGCGGCGGAAGGTACCGCGCCGACCGAGACGATCGAACCGTTGCGCACATGCACGTCGCCGCGCTCGTAGTCGCCGACGGCGGCATCCATGCTGAGGATGGTCGCGCCGCGGATCAGGTACTCGCCGCGGGCGGGCAGGCGGGCGGTGCCGCTCTCCATCGAGCTGCCATCGCGCGCCTGCGTCATGCAGGCGGCCAGTCCGGTTGTGGCGGCTGCTGCGGCTGCCTTCAGCAGCGAGCGCCGGCGGATCATCGGCTGTTCCATCGTCCCCTCCAGTATCTGCGGCCGCTCGTCGGTGGCGTCCTGCCCTGAAGAATCCTAGCACGGCTGGAAACGTGCAAAACCCGGGTCAGACACGCATTTCCGAATGCGTGTCTGACCCGGGTTTTCGGTGATGAACGTTGGCATCCATGTCAGTACCCATCATGCGGCCGTGGCAGCGGGTCGTCCCGGTTGCATCGCTTCCTTCAAACTGCCTACACTGGGATGAACAGAAGGATGCAGGAGGAAGACATATGGCAGGCATGCACGCGCTGCACAAGATCATTGCGAACCGTACGCGGCCCTCGCTTGCCAGGGTGAGCCCGGGGGAGTTCGTCGAGATCGAGCCCGACGTGTTCGGCGTGATCGTCGGCGTCAATGCGAGCGACGTGAAGCGGCTGGCCGCCGACCTCGAGGAACTGGGCATCGACCGCATCCCGCTGCGCGATCGTATCTACGCAGTCGCCGACCATGCCTCGCCGGCTCCGACCGTGGCGATCGCCGGCGCGCAGAAGTCGTTCCGGGAGTTCTTCAAGGCGCACGGCATCCGCACCTTCGACGGCGGCGCCGGCGTGTCGCACCTGGTGCTGTGCGAGGAGGGCCTCGTCCGTCCCGGCATGCTCGGCATCGCGATAGACTCGCATGCGCCGACGATGGGCGCGATCGGCATGTATGCCTGTTCGCTCGGTGGCGGGCGCCTCACGCTCTATGCGATCGGCCGCTACGTGATCGAGGTGCCGAAGGTCACGCTGGTGCGCGTGACCGGCACGCTGCCGCCTGGCGTCGCGGGGCGCGATGCCTCGCTGTACGTGAACGGCAAGCTCGGCCAGCGCGGCGCCTACAACCATGCGGTCGAGTTCGCCGGTTCGTTCATCGAGTCGCTCAGCATGGACATGCGCTTCACCTTCACCAACATGGGCACCGAGATGGGCGCGGTCGCGTCCTACATCCAGCCTGATCGCACTACGCACCAATGGGTCCGCCAGCGCACCAGCGAACCGTTTACCGTTTTCGAGACCGATGCCGACTACGTGTACGACACGGTGCACGAGGTGGACGTCTCCGGCATCGGCCCGCAGATCGCCGTCCCGCATGCGCCCGACGACGTGCGGCCGGTGGACGAGGTAGCCGGCCGCAAGGTCGACCAGGCCTACATCGGCTCCTGCGCCAGCGGCCGGCTCGAGGACATGGCCGAGACCGCGCGCGTGCTGAAGGGGCGCAAGGTGCATCCGGACGTCCGCCTGATCGTCACGCCCGGTTCGCGCGAAGTGCTGAAAGCCGCCACCGAACTCGGCTACATCCAGGTGATGCACGAAGCCAACGCGATCGTCACCAGCGCCAACTGCGGCGCCTGCCCCGGGCTGCACGGCGGCATCCTCGGCCCGGGTGACGTGGCGATCACCTCGATCACCCGCAACTTCGAGGGCCGCATGGGCCCGGGCGGCGAGATCTACCTCGCCTCGCCCGCGACCGTGGCAGCCTCGGCGATCGCCGGCTGCATCACCAACCCGCTGGCCGCCTGAACAGGAACGCGCGATGAAGCTTACCGGCAAGGTCTGGAAGTTCCCGCAGCACGACATCAGCACCGGGCTCATCCGCAGGCAGATGTACAACCACCTGCCGCCGCAGGAGCAGGGCAAGCACTGCATGGAGGCGCTCGACCCTTCGTTCGCATCGAAGGTGGCGCCGGGCGACTTCATCGTCGCCGGCACCAACTTCGGCTGCGGCTCGTCGACACCGGCGCACTACTCGATCGCCGCGCTCGGCATCCCGGCGATCGTCGCCGAGTCGTTCGGTGCGCTGTTCTTCAGCAACTGCGCCGGTGGCGCGCTGTGGCCGGTGGCCTGCCCGGGCATCCTGGACCTGGTCGAAACCGGTGACACGCTGGAGATCGACACCGACACCCTCGTCGTGCGCAATGTCGGCAGTGGCCGTTCTCTGCAGGGTCGCGCGCTGCCGGAGATCTACCGCGGGATGATCCTCGCCGGCGGCGAGAAGCCCTACCTGCGCGAGCGCCTGCGCAGGGAAGCCGCCGGCTGACCCCTGTGGCCGGTACGCTGCACCTGCTCAGCGCCGGTTCGATCCGGCGCGGAGTGTCCGCGGTCATCGCGCTGTTCGAGCAGGTGGGCGGTGCGCGTGTCGAGGTCGTGTTCACCTCCGCGCCGAAGGTGCGCCAGCGGCTGCTGGCGGGCGAGCGCTGGGACGTGGCGCTCGCCTCGACTGCGGCGTTGGACGCGCTTGCGGCCGGCGGGCGCCTGGACACGTCCACGCGCATCCGGGTCGGCAGTGCGCCGATGGCGGTGGCGATGCGCACCGGACTGCCGGTTCCCGACCTGTCCACCGTCGAGGCGTTCACTGCGGCGATGCGTGCCGCGGACGGTGTCGCCTGCAACGAAGGCTCGAGCGGGCTGCATGCATTGCAGGTGATCGAGCAGCTCGGGTTGCGCGATCGGCCAGGGCCGGAGATCTTCGTCTGCGCAAGCGGCGCGCAGGTGTTCGAAAGGATCGCTACGTCCGAAGGTGCCATCTACGGCCTGGTCAATGTCACCAACATCGCGGACCAGGTCGCCGCAGGTGCGCCGTTGCGGCTCGCCGCGCCGCTACCGGAGGGCCTGCAGAACGTGACGACCTATGAAGCGGCGGTCGTGTCCGGCTGCGCCGAGGCGGCGCTGGGCGGCCGCTTTGTCGCGATGTTCGCCACCCCGCCTGCGCGATGCCTGCTCTCCGATGCGGGCGTCGAATGAATGCCACCCTGATGCAACCGAGGTATCGATGAACCATCCATTGACCGGCCGGGCCGGACGTCCTGCGCCATCGGTCCGTGCCGCCGCCGCTTGCCCGACCGGCGCCGTCGCCAAGGCCTCATCCTCTGTGTTCGTCACCGCGGCCGTCCTGCTCGCCCCGATGCCCGCAGCCGCGCAGCCCGACTACCCGTCCAGGCCGGTCAGGCTGATCGTTCCCTCCTCGCCCGGCGGTGGCACCGACACCACCGCGCGCATCCTCGCGCCGCGGCTGGGCGAAGTGCTCGGCCAGCCGGTGGTGGTCGAGAATCGGCCCGGCGCCAGCCTGATCATCGGCATGGACGTGGTCGCGCGCGCCGCGCCCGACGGCTACACGCTGCTCATCGGAAACAGCACGATGACCATCATCCCGTCGACCCATGCGAAGCTGCGCATCGATCCGGTGCGCGACTTCGCGGCGATCGGACAGGTGGTCGAGCTGCCGCAGATCCTGGTCGGCCATCCGTCGTTCCCGGCGCGCAACGTGAAGGAGCTGATTGCGATCGCGCGCCAGAAGTCTGGGCAGGTCGACTATGCTGCCGGGTCCTACGGTGGCAGCGGACACATGGCGATGGAACTGTTCCTGCACATGGCGTCGATCCGCCTCTCGTACGTGCCGTACAAGAGCGGCAATGCCGGGCTCGCCGATACGCTGTCCGGACATGTGCCGCTGATGATGGGCAGCGTGTTGAGCGCGCTGCCGCATGTGAAGCAGGGACGCCTGCGTGCCTTTGGCGTGACGACGCCGGTACGCTCGTCCGCCGCACCGGAGATCCCCACGCTGGCCGAGGGTGGGGTGCCGGGCTACCAGGCGCTGCAATGGTTCGGCCTGTTCGCGCCGGCCGGCACGCCACCGGACGCGGTGAAGAAGGTGTTCACCGCGACCTCGAATGCCGTGCAGCATGCGCCGACCCGGCAGCAGCTCGTGACCAGCGGCGCCGAGCCGCAGCTCAGCGCATCACCGGAGGCCTTCGGCGCGATGGTCAAGGCCGAGGTGGTGAAGTGGGCCGGCGTGGTGCGCAGTGCCGGACTGAAGAAGGAGTAGCGCCCCCCCGGCCTACCGACCGGGCATCGTGCCCACCGGCAGCGTCGCGCAATGCGCCGCGATGTCGCCCGGACGGCACCACCAGACCCGTCCGGCCAGCGGATGGTCGAGGCAGTGCTTCAGCGCACGGCGCAGCGCCCGCACCCGGAACGGCTGGCCGAACACGTTCGGATGCACCGAAACGTTCATCACCAGCGGCCGCTGTTCGCAGCGTTCGACCATCTCGTCGAACTGCCCGGTGATCGCATCGCAGAACGCGCCAGTGGTCCACTTGCGGTGGATCAGTCCCTGCGCATCGTCGATCTCGACAGGATAGGGCACGACAAGCATCGGCCCTGACCGGGTTCGCATCCACACCGGCTGGTCGTCCATCGGCCAGTCCATCAGGTAGGTGTAGCCGATTTCCCTCAGCAGATCGGGTGTGATCGGCGTCTCGTAGGCGGCCGCACCCATCCAGCCGCGCGGCGCAGCGCCTGCATGGCGGGTGATCGTGTCGGTGACTTCCTGCAGCATGCGTGCCTCGTCGGCCGGCCACAGGCCGCGCAGGTTCTCGGCGTTGGTGCGTCCGTGCGCGACCAGCTCGTCGCCACGGCGCAGGGCGGTGTCGACGATCAGCGGCGCCTCGCGGCAGAGCAGGCTGTTGATCGCATGGCCGGCCGGCAGGCCGAGCTCGTCGAGCAGGTCGAACAGACGCCAGATGCCGACCCGGTTTCCGTAGTCGCGCCAGGCGTAGTTGCGCTGGGTCTGCGGTTCGGAGGCATCGCCCGGGTCATGGCCGGAGCCCGCACCGAAGGCGAACCACTCGATGTTGGTGGTGATCGTGAACGCAAGCCGGCGCTGCCCCGGCCAGTCATACACCGCGCGTTGCGGCAGCGGCACGTAGTCGTAGCGGTCGTGCCTCGGCAGGAGCGGTGTTTCCTCCATCGGTTCAGCTGGCCTCGACGGCGGTGGCGCCGGGTACATGCCCCCAGAGATCGACGATGAGCTTCGCGCCCGGTACGAACAGGTCGGGCGACACGGAGATCGCGCTGAACGGCAGGCCACCGTCGCCGATCTCATGCGTCCACGCGGCATAGGCGCTGCGGAAGCCTCCGAGGTCGTCATGGAAATGCAGTGCCCGAACCACCTGCGACAGGTCGGTGCCGGCAGCGGCGAAGATCACCTTCGCCTTGGCGAGGATGTCGGTCATCTGCGCCTGCACCGTATCGTGGAAGTACGGCGCATCCGTATGCACCTTCGCCGACGGCACCAGCCCGTCCGCATCGATCGCCATCAGCCCGGCGACGAACAGCAGGCCGTCGAAGCTGCAGGCCGGCACCATTCCCGGCATCGGCAGTTCGACGTCGCAGCGGATGTCCTTCAGCCGCGAGCGTGCCGATGCATGCACCGCGACCAGGTTCACCTCGATCGTCGCGTCGAGCGTGCCGAAGCCGGGATGCTCGACCGGTACGATGGTGGTCGGCGGGATGCGTGCGCCGAATACATCGGCCCAGGTCTGCAGGAAGGCCGGCAGTGCCTGCGGGTCGCTCAGGTAGACCTGAGCCTTCACCACCAGGTCGGGACTGCTGCCCGCCGCGTCCAGTGCCGGCAGCAGCCGCTCGTGGAACAGGTAGCCGGTCTCGAGCTTGATGCGGGTGCCGTTCCAGAGCTGTCCTTCCGGTGGTTTCGCCTCGGGCGCGATGTTGCCGGTGTCGTCGCGCGCAAGCTGGCCGGCGACGAAAACGAGGTCGCCGACGCGCACGCAGGGCGCATAGCCGGAGGACTGCGGTGCATCCAGGCTCGCCTGCACCCGCTCGACGCTGCGGCCGCTGTCAACGGTCGCAGCCATCACCTGTACGTCCATCGCCGCATCGCGGTTGAGCAGGCCGCCGACGAGGATCGAGGTGCTCGGCGCGACCTTGCCGGCCATCGCCCGCTTGCGCGCGACATGGTAGGGGTCGACCGAACGCGGATCGGGGTAGTACTGGTCGACGCGGGCAACCAGCGGCATCGCGCTGCCGGCCTGCTCCAGCAGCGTACCGATGCGGCCGAAGATCGCTTCGGCCTCGCGCTGCGCCTTCGGTGGCATGTCAAGCGGCCGGCCGGCCTTCAGCACCGCTGGATCCATGCGGCCATCGGGCCCGGTCGCGCGCAGCCCGGTGCCGAACACCCAGCGGCCAGCGCGCACCACCGGCACATGCACGATGTCGCCGTTACCGGCGCGGGTTGCGCCGTAGTGGCGGACGGCGTCCGCGTCGATCTTCGCCGTCATTCGATCTTCGCCCCGACTTCGCGGATGATGCGTGCCCACAGGTCCCGCTCGGCGCGGAAGAACGCGCCGAACTCCGCCGGGGTCGAGCCGATCTGCTCGATCGCCGCATTGTTCATGAAGGTGCGCACGCTCTCGGTCTTGAGCGAGGCGTTCATCTCGCGGTTGAGGCGGGCGATGATCGGCGCCGGGGTGCCGCGCGGGGCGAGCATGCCCATCCAGACGTACGCCTCGTAGCCCTTCAGTCCCGACTCGGCCATGGTCGGCACGTCGGGCAGCAGCGGCGAGCGCGCGGCGCCGGTGACCGCCATCGGCCGCAGGCGGCCGTCGCGGATCGGGCTCATCATCTGCGCGAGGCCGGGCAACGCGACCCTGATCTGCCCGCCGAGCAGGTCGGCAGTGACCTGCGGGCTGCCCTTGTAGGGCACGTGCACCATCTTCAATCCGGCCATCGACGCGAACATCGCGGTGAACAGGTGCTGCGCGCTGCCGTTGCCGGAGGAGCCGTAATCGATCTTGCCCGGCTGCTCGCGCACCACCGAGATGAACTCCTTGATGTTCTTCGCCGGGAAGGACGGATGCACCAGCAGCACGCCCTGCTCGCGTCCGAGCAGCGAGATGGGTGCGAAGTCGTCGATCGGGTCGAACGACAGCTTGCTGTAGAGCGTGGCGCTGATCGCGTTCGGGTTGGACGCGAGCAGCAGCGTGTAGCCGTCGGCTGGTGCCTTGGCAGCCACTTCGCTGCCCAGCATCGCGCCCTGGCCGGGCCGGTTCTCGACCAGCATCTGCTGGCCCATCTGCTTGGACAGCTCGGCAGCGATCACCCGCATCGGCGCATCGGAAGACCCGCCGGCGCCATAGGGCACGATGATGCGCACCGGGCGCGACGGATAGTCCTGCGCGTGCACGCCGGCAGCACTGGTGACCATCAGGGTGAGCAGTGCGGCAGCCATCGAACGCATCGGCTGGCGGCGGGGGGAGGGGCCGGACGGTTTCATCGGGAGGAACTCCTGTCTGGAAGGGCGCAAGGATGGATCAACTGTGGCGGATCAACTGCCCGGGACGATGCCGGCGGGCAGGGCGATGCAGTGGCCAGCGACTTCGCCCGGCCGGCACCACCATGCACGGCCCGCGAGCGGATGCTGCAGGCAGTGCTTCAGGGCGGAACGCAGCAGCCGGATCCGGAACGGATGGCCGGCGACGTGCGGGTGCAGCGAGACATTCATCACGAGCGGTTGCCGCGCCGACTGCTCGACCATCTCGTCGAACTGTTCGACGAGCATGTCACAGAATGCCGTGGCGTCGCCACGGCGCTGGACCACATGCACGGCATCGTCCACCTCGACCGGTGCCGGCAGCGCGAGCAGCGGGCCGGCGCGGGTGCGCAGCCACACCGGCTGATCGTCCATCGGCCAGTCCATCAGGTAGGTGTAGCCGAGTGCCTTCAGCAGGTCGGGCGTCCACGCTGTCTCGCGCATCGCAGCGCCCTTCCAGCCGGAAGGTGCGAGGCCTTCATGCCGCGCGATGATGTCGGTCACCTCCCGCAGCAGGCGTTCCTCGTCCGCAGGCCAAAGGCCGCGAAGCGTCTCGGCGGCGGTGCGGCCGTGGGCGATCACCTCGTCGCCGCGCGCACGGATCGCATCGGTGAGCTGCGGCGCCTCGCGGTAGACCAGCGTGTCGACGCAGTGCGCGGCGGGCAGCCCGAGCTCGTCGAGCAGTTCGAGCAGGTTCCACGCGCCGACCCGGTTGCCGTAGTCGCGCCAGGCGTAGTTGCGGTGGGTCTGCGGTTCGCCCGGCTTGGCCGGGTCGTCGCCCAGCCCTGCGCCGAACGCGAACCATTCGGCGTGCGCGACCAGCGTCACCGCCAGCCGCCGTCCACCGGGCCAGCTGTAGTCGGCGCGCAGCGGCAGCGGGAGGTAGTCGTAGCGATCGTGCCGGGGCAATCGCGGATCGCCGTGGGCTTCCGCCTCGGCCAGCGCGCGTCGGGCGCCGCTCATCGTATCCTCGGGGTCTGGCTGCACGGATCGATTATAGGGCAGGCCTCCATGCCGGGGCCGTCCGGATCGGAGGAGGCAGGATGGCGGGAAAGGTTTCGGTGGCGGTAGTGCGTGCGCTCGCATCGGTGGCGCTGGCGGCAGGGGCTTCGCTTGGCGCCCCTCCGGGCGATGCCCTGGCGGCGGAGGCCTGGCCGTCGCGCCCGGTCCGGGTAGTGGTTCCATTCACCCCCGGCGCCTCGAACGACATCATCGGACGGCTGATCGGCCAGAAGCTGTCCGACGACTGGGGGCAGGCGGTGCTGGTCGACAACCGGCCCGGTGCGGGCGGTGCACTCGGCGCGGCGCTGGTCGCGAAGGGCACGCCGGACGGCTACACGCTGCTGGTGACAAACCCGGGGCCCACGGTCAACCATGTGGTGCTCAGCGCGAAACCCCAGTTCACGATGGCGGAACTGGCCCCTGTGATCTTCATCGGCTATTCGCCGCTGATCATCGTCGCCAACCCGTCGTTCCCGCCGCGCAATGCGCGCGAGCTGGTCGAGCATGCGAAGGCCAATCCGGGCAAGATCAACTGGGGCTCGGCCGGCAACAACAGCAACCTGCATACCGCGCTCGAGGTGTTCAAGGCGGCCACCGGCATCCAGGCCACCCATGTGCCGTACAAGGGGACCGGTCCATCGCTCGCGGACATCGCCGGCGGGCAGATCCAGCTGATGTTCACCACCTGGGTGTCGGCGGAGTCGCTGGTCAAGGCCGGGCGGCTGCGCGTGCTGTCGACGGCTGGCGCGAAGCGCATGGCCTCGCTGCCGAACGTGCCGACCTTCCAGGAGCAGGGCATCAAGGGCGCGGACGCGATCGTCTGGTTCGGCCTGGATGCCCCGGGAAAGACGCCGCGCGCGATCGTCGAGCGTATCAACGCCGATGTCGACAAGGTGCTGGCGATGCCCGACGTGCGCGCCCGCTTCGACACGCTCGGCATCGAGATCGAGGGCGGGCCGCCGGCGCGCTATGCGGAACTGCTGAAATCGGAAGTGGCACGCCTGGCGCGGCTGGTGAAGGCCGGCGCGCTGCAGGTCGACTGAAAGACAACGAAGAGGACGAAGCGATGACCGACAAGAACGCCAACCACTCGCAGCCGAAGGACTACCCGCTGATCGTCGAGAAGGACGTGCAGATCCCGCTGCGCGACGGCAGCGTGCTGTACGCCGACGTGTTCCGTCCCGACGGCGGCGCGGAGACCTTCCCCGGCATCATGAACATCGGCCCGTACCAGAAGGACAAGCTGTGGCGGCCGCCGGCAGACCTCGAGGAGGCGCCGAACCCGTACATGAACTGGGAGACCGCCAACCCGATGTGGTGGTGCCCACGCGGCTATGCGCTGATCCGCGTCGATTCGCGCGGCTCGGGCAAGTCGCCCGGCATGTCCGAGCCCAGCTCGTACCAGGAAGCGGTCGACGCCTACGACGTCGTCGAATGGATCGCGAAACAGCCCTGGTGCAACGGCAAGGTCGGCACCAACGGGGTGTCCTACCATGCTGCGTTCCAGTGGCGGCTGGCCGGTCTGCAGCCGCCGTCGCTGAAGGCGATCATTCCGTGGGAGGGGCGCGCCGACCAGTACCGCGACCAGGCCTACCACGGCGGCCTGTTCGCGATGGGCTTCATCATGTCCTGGCACACCACGAACATGGCGCACCAGCTGCTGGGCAAGCCGCGCAGCTACAACCCGGACGCCTTCAACAACAACATGCTCTGGCACTACATGCGCAACGACCTCGACTCCGGGTTCTGGCGCATGAACAGCGCGCGCTGGGAACTGATCGAGGTGCCGGTCTACAGCGTCGGCAACTGGAGCGGATACAGCATGCACCTGCGCGGCAACACCGAGGCCTGGCTGTGCGCCGCCTCCAGGCACAAGAAGCTGCGCATCCACAGCGGCACCCACTTCCATCCCTTCCACTCGGAGGAAGGGCGCATGGACCAGCTGCGCTTCATGGACTACTGGCTGAAGGACATCGACACCGGCATCATGGATGAGCCGCCGGTCAAGCTGCAGATCCGCACCGGTGGTGCTGCCGAGCCCTACGCGTTCCGCTTCGAGGACGAATGGCCGATCGCGCGCACGCAGTGGACGCGCTTCCACCTCGACATCGACGAGGCCGGTGGCGAGGTCGACGGCATCCTGAACCCCACGCCGCCAGCGCAGGAACGCAGCGTGACCTACGGCGCGAGCGGCTCGACCAAGGCCGGCGTCTCCTCGTCGTCGACCGCGCTGATGCTGGCGAGCAAGGACAAGCTGGGTACTTCGTTCTGGACCCCGCCGATGCAGGAAGACACCGAGGTCACCGGGCCGATCGTGCTCAACTTGTGGATCTCCAGCACGTCCGAGGACGCGGACATCGTGGTCACGCTGCGCAACATCGGTCCTGATGGCGAAGACGTCTGGGAAGTCGGCCAGCAGGGACAGGCGGTACCGTTGACCAAGGGTTGCCTGCGTGCCTCGCATCGCAAGCTCGATCCGAAGAAGTCGCTGCCATACCGGCCTTACCACGCCCATGATGAACGGCAGTGGCTCGAGCCCGGGGTGCCGGTCGAATGCCAGGTCGAGGTCTGGGCCACCTGCATGGTGTTCCGCAAGGGCCACCGCATCCGCGTCGACATCCAGCCGCGCGACGGCATCGGCAGCAACTTCTACGGCCACTACCACGCGGATTACAACCTCGGTGCCGAGAACACCATCTACTCTGGCGGTGATCGGCAGTCGTACCTGCTGCTGCCGCTGATACCGCCCAAGGCCTAGGGCGCTACTGCTTCGGGATGCCGGCGCGCTCGATCACTTCGCGCCACTTCCCGATCTCGGACACCATCAGGTCATGGGCCTGGCGGGGCGTGCTGCCGCGCGCCTCGACGCCGACGTCGAGCAGGCGTTTCGCGACGTCAGGCGATGCGAGGGCGGCAGTGACTTCGCGGTTCAGGCGATCGACGATCGCGCCCGGCGTACGAGCCGGCGCGACCAGTGATGCCCATGACGCTGCGTGGTAGCCGGCGACGCCGCTCTCGGCGACGGTCGGCACGCCGGGCAACAGCGGCGAGCGCTTGCTCGACGTGACCGCCAGCGCCTTGACGGCGTTCGCACGCACCTGCCCGATCACCGCGCCGACGCTTTCGAACATCAGCTGCACTTCGCCGCCGCGCAGCGCCGCCAGCGCGGCGGGCGAGGTCTTGTAGGGCACCGTCTGTGCACGGATGCCGGCCATCGTCTTGAACAACTCGACCGCGAGGTACTGCGTGCTGCCGATGTTCAGCGTGCCGATGTCGAGCTTGCCGGGATTGGCTCGCACATGCGCGAGCGCATCGGCGAGCGATCCGAAACGCGTGTCGGACGCGCCGAGCACCGCCATGTCGAAGAAGCCCAGCGTCGAGACATGCGCATAGTCCTTCACGATGTCGTACGGCAGGCTGTTGAACATCGACACCGTCAGTGCCGCGCCATTGCCCGTGTGCAGGATCGTGTATCCATCCGGCTCTGCCTTCGCGGCGGCCACAGACGCGACGATGAGGCCGGCACTGGGGCGGTTGTCGATGATGATCGGCTGGCCCATCGATTCGGACATCTTCTGGCCGACGGTCCGTGCGGTGATGTCACCGATGCTGCCGGCACCGAAGGGCACGAGGTAGCGGATCGGGCGTGACGGGTAATCCTGCGCGAAGGCCGGCGTGGCTGCGAGCGCCGGCAGCAACGCGAGCAAGAACCCCAGACGGTCGAAGCGGTTGCATCCGGACATCGTTTCCCCCAGGTTGATACGGCACCGGCGAGGATCGCACTTGCGCATCCGGCCTTGCCGTTGTCTCCGGCAGTGCTCGCATGGTCGCGGATTATACTGGGCACCATGGAGGAGCCGGGATGACCACACTGATCATCGGCGCCGGGCTGGTCGGCGCACAGGTGGCGAGGATCCTCGCCGAGCGCGGCGAGCGGCCGCTGGTGATGGATTCACGACCGCAGCGCGAGGTGCTGGCGACCCTCCTGGATCCGTCCACGATCGACCTGTTCGAGGGCGACGTGCTGCGCCCGCTGTCGATCAGCGCGGCGCTGGCGCGTGCAAAGGTCGACGCGATCGTGCATACCGCCGCCAACCCGCTGCTGACGCTCGGCGCACAACGCAATCCGTACGCCGCGATCGAGCTGAACATCATGGGGCTTGCCAACGTGATGGAAGCCGCACGCATCCATGGCATCGGCCGGGTGGTGGCGTCGAGTTCCAGCGTGCTCAACCGGTACCAGAGCGGCGGCGAGGATGGCGGCGACCTGTCGCAGGAAGAGGCGGTGCCGCGGCCGCATACGTTCTATGCGGCAACCAAGCAGGCGGTCGAGAGCATCGGCCTGAACTATGCGCGCAGCTTCGGCATCGCGTTCGCGGCGCTGCGCTACTGTCCGGTCGCCGGACCCTGGAGCGGCCCCGGCGGAGGCGGCCCGAGCGGCATCTTCCGTGCGATGGTCGAGGCCGCGGTCGACGGCCGCGAAGCGGTGATCCCGGGTACCGCGATGGAATGGGTGTATTCGAAGGATGCCGCGCTGGCGACGGTACAGGCGATCCATGCACCCGACCTCGGCAGCGGCGTCTTCAACATCACGATGGGGCGGATCTACCGTCCGCAGGAACTGGCGGCGGCACTGGAAGCGGCCATTCCCGGAACACGCACGAAGATCGAGGCGCAGCCGGAAGGATCGACCTGGAGCGGTGGCGACTGGAAGCCCGCGGATATCTCGCGCGCGGCAAGGCATCTCGGCTACCTGCCCCAGTACCCGATGGCGCGCCTGCTGCAGGATTACGCGGCGTGGTATCGAGGCGTGAGGGGCTAGCGAAGGAGGGATTGCAGCCAGGCGCTGAAGCTGGACCATTCCGCGCCATTGTTCAGCCTGCGGCCTTCAGGCGCTCAACGCGACGAAAGCACCCCGGCGAACAGGCTCGCTCCCAGCGCGGCGCGCGCATCGGGACCGGCCTCGCGCGCGGCCAGCAGGTATTCCTTGACGGCCGCGATCGCCTCGGGCGGCTGCGCGCCGATGGTGTTCGCGATCTCGGTGCCGCGCGCGGCCAGCGATCCGGGGGCGACCGTCTCGTCGACCAGTCCAACTTCACGCGCCCGTGACGCGCTGATCCTGCTGCCGGTATAGACCAGCCAGGGCAGCGCGGCGATCGCGCGTGGCCAGAGCGCGGTCATCGCCAGCGTCGGTGGCAGTCCGCCGGCCATCTCGGGCAACCGGAACGTCGCCTCGTCACTGGCTACCGTGATGTCGCAGCTGCCCGCCAGCGCGGTGCCGAAGCCCTGCGCCACACCCTGCACCAGCGCGAGGGTCGGCACCGGTACCCGATGGATCGCGCCGTACAGTGCCGTGATCGGTGCCGTCATGTTCGCGCGGATCGCGACGGCGGTGGGCGCGCGGCCCTCCTTGCCCTGCTCCGGGGCGTGCGCATAGTCGCGTCCCTTGCAGAAGTCGGCGCCCGCACCGCACAGCACCAGCAGCTTCGCCTCGCGCGGGATCGACGTGATGGCAGCGTGCAGCAGCTCGACCATCGCGCTGGTGACCAGGTTGCCGCAGTCGGGACGATTCAGGACGACCTGCCACGTCGTTCCTTCGAGGACAGTGCGGATGGGTGCATCGGTGCCGCTCGCGCTTGTCATGTCCGCCCTTTCAATCGATGCGTGCGCCGGAGGCGCGGATCACCTCACCCCACTTCGCCAGCTCGCGCGCGATGAAGGCGGTGTACTCCTTCGGTCCGAGCGGCGTGGAGAACGCCCCGACGCTGGTGAAGCGCTCGCGCGTCTCCGCCGAGGCGGCGGCCCGCATCACTTCGCGGGCAAGCACCTCGACCACTGCCGGATCGATCTTCGCCGGACCCGAGACGCCGTACCACAGGCCGCCCTCGATGCCCGGATAGCCGCTCTCGGCCATCGTCGGGATTTCCGGCATCACGGTGGATCGCTGGCCGGACATCGCGGCGATCGCGCGTATCCGACCCAGCTTGATCTGGGGCAGCAGCGACGGCAGCCCGTCGAACATCGCCTGCACCGCGCCGGCCCCGAGGTCGACGACGGCCGGCCCGCTGCCCTTGTACGGGACATGGCCGAGCTCGGTCTTCGTGCGCAGCTTGAACAGTTCGGCCATCACGTGCGGCGCACTGCCGTTGCCGGAGGAGGCGAACAGGTAGCCGCCGGGCTTCGCCTGCGCGAGCGCGACGAACTCCTTCACGGTCTTCGCGGGCACGGCCTGGTGCAATGCCATCACGCCCGGGATGGTGTTGACCAGCGCCACGTGCGTGAAGTCCTTGAGCGCGTCCCAGGGCAGCTTGCTGTAGAGCGCAGGTGCGACGCCATGGGTGCTGCTGGACGACAGCAGCAGCGTGTAGCCGTCGGGCGCCGATCGTGCAACGGTCTCCGATGCGAGCGTGCCGCCAGCACCCGGACGGTTGTCGACGAGCATGCTCTGCCCGAGCGCATCCTGCACCTGCTGCGAGAGGACGCGCGCCGTGAAGTCGGCCGCGCCGCCAGGCGTGACCCCGACCACCAGGCGCATCGACTTGGCAGGGAATGTCTGCTGGGCGGGGACGCCGGTCGCGACCAGCAGCAGGGCCGGCAGCGTGCATGTCGCGGCGATCACCGCCAACCCGGCGGACCGGGCGGACTGCGCTGCGGACTTCTCGGGTACGGCGGCAGTGCGCATGACGACCTCCCTCTTTCGCTGAGGCAGGCTCGGCTGCGCCCGCCTGGTGAGCCGCTACTGCGCAGGATCCGCAGCGCCCTTCCCGGCACGACGGCCGAACACCGCCCCCGACACCAGCCCGGTTCCGCCGGGATAACCATCGTAGAAGATGCCGCCGACGATCTCGCCGGCCGCGTAGAGACCGGGTATCGGCTGCAGCCCGGCATCCAGCACGCGCGCATCGGGCGAGATGCGCAGGCCGCCGAAGGTGAACGTGATGCCGGTGGTGACGCCGTAGGCTTCGAACGGACCCTGGTCGAGCGGCTGCGCCCAGTTCGACTTCGGCAGCGGCAGTCCGCGGGTCGACTTGCCGTCCTTCTGCGACAGGTCGATGGTGCCGTCCAGATGCGCAACCGAAGCGTTGAACTCGCGCACCGTCTGCACGAAGCGCGCGCGGTCGATGCCCTCGATCTTCTCCGCCAGCTGCTCGATCGTGTCTGCACGCACCTTCGTGATGCGACGGATCCGGTATTCGTCGAGCAGCAGCGGCACATGCCGCTGGTCGAACACCTGCCAGGCGACCATGTTCGGCTGCTTCAGGATGGCCTTGCCCAGCCGCGAGTAGGTGTAGCTCTGCATGTCCGCGCCTTCGTCGAAGAAGCGCTCGCCGGCGAGGTTCACCGTGATGCCCATCGGGTAGCTGTACTTCTGGTAGCCGTCGCCGACGACCAGGTCGCCGGTCTCCGGCGCGTTCATGTCCCAGCAGCTGCCGTGGGCACCGGTCCAGTGCCCGTGCGGCCGTGCACCGGCGGCCATCGCCATGTCGAGGCCGGCGCCCGTGTTGAACGCGGTGCCGCGCACCTTGGCAAGGTCCCAGCCCGGCCCGAGGTAGCGCGCCCGCTTCTCGGTGTTCGCCTCGAATCCGCCGCACGCGAGCACCACCGAGCGTCCGGCGACCCGCATCGGCTGCCCGCGCCACCAGCCTTCGACGCCGACCGCACGCCGGCCATCGAGCACCAGCGAATGGGCGATCGCCTCGTGGCGGATCTCGATGCCGCGCTTCGCGGCGGATGAGTGGTAGGCCTCGACCAGCCCGGCGCCGCCGCCCCACAGCTCGATCGGCAGCCCGCCCCAGAAGCGGATGCGGTCGCCGACCTTCACCGACTGCCGGCGGTAGCTCAACTGGAAGCGAGCACCGATGGTGCGCATCCATTGCAGCGTGCTCAGGCTGTTGTCGACGATGGTCTCGGCCAGGTCGGGATCGCAGCGATAGCCCGTCAGCCGGCCGATGTCCTCGAGGTAGTCCGCGCGGCCGTAGGTGCCGAAATCGCAGCGCGCCGCTTCCTCCGGCGAGAGCTCCGGAACCAGCGAGGACAGGTCGTTGGCGCCGTCGAAGGTGGTGCGCAGCTGCCCGGCCGCGTAGCGCGTGTTGCCACCCGCATGCTCGACCGGTGCCGCCTCGAGCACGACCACCCGGGCGCCGGACTCGGCAGCCGACAGCGCGGCGGCCATCGCGGCGTTGCCGGCCCCGACGACAATGACGTCGAACGACATGGGACCTGTGCTCCTCTGACATGCATCCGTCGCGGTCGGCCGATGCCGCCGCGGGCCCGCCGCAATGGCATGGTCCGGAAAGATTCTACACACCTCGCATTGTCCGGTGGCGGCGGCTGCGCTATCGTGTGATCACACACGGGGATAGCCGATGCAACCGATGTCTCGAAACGTGCCGTCATGGCTGGCCGCAGCGGTCTTGCTGCCGCCGCCCTGCGGGCTGACGCTGTACGGCGCGGCGGTGCACGCGGCCGAGGCCTGGCCGCAGCGGGCCGTGCGGTTGCTGGTCCCCGTCGCACCGGGCGGCGCCTCCGACTTCACCGCGCGGCTGGTGGGACAGAAGCTGTCGGAATCGTTCGGGCAGAATGTCGTCATCGACAACCGCGCTGGCGCCGCCGGCATCATCGCGACCGAGATCGTCGCGCGCGCCACGCCGGACGGGCACACCTTCCTGGTATCGTCGAACACCACGCACGGCATCGGGCCGGTGCTCTACCGCAAGCTGCCGTACGACGCGATGAAGGACTTCACCCATGTCGGCCTGGTCGCCACGATCCCGACGGTGATGGTGATCCATCCGTCGGTCCCGGCGACGACCGTGCGCGAGTTCGTCGCGCTGGCCAGGGCGAAGCCGGACGGCTTTTCGTTCGCGTCCTCCGGCGGGGGCAGCAGTTCGCGCCTGCTGGGCGAACTGTTCAAGACCAGCACCGGGGCACCGCTGACCCATGTCCCGTACAAGGGCAGCGGCCTCGCGACGGTCGACCTCACCGCCGGCAGCGTGCATGTGATGTTCGACGGCCTGCCGTCGCACGCCGCGAGCATCCGCGCAGGCAGGCTGCGGGTGCTCGCGGTGCTCTGGCCGAAACGCGTCGCCGTGCTGCCCGACGTGCCGACGATGGCGGAAGCAGGCTACCCCGCGGTCGAGGGTGCGCTCTGGTACGGCCTTTCCGGGCCGGCGGGGCTGCCGCAGCCGGTGGTGGACCGGTTGAGCCGCGAACTTCGACGAATCGCGGCGCTGGATGACGTGGTGGCCCGCCTCGCCAGCGTCGGCGCATTTCCTTCGCCGATGGGGCCGGCGGAGTACACGCAGTTCATCCGCGTCGAGAACGCGCGCTGGGGCCCGGTGGTGCGTGCCTCCGGTGCAACGGCGGATTGAACCGCTCATCCATGCAATGTCGGGGATCGTCGATGGAACAGCTTGAATCGGTGGATGTCGTGGTCGTCGGCACGGGCAATGCGGCTTCATGCGCGGCGCTGGCTGCACGCGAGGCCGGTGCTACGGTCGCAATGCTCGATGCCTGTGGCGAGGAAGACCGTGGCGGCAACACGGCTTATGCAGGTGGCCAGATGCGCACCGTGTTCCACGGCGCCGAAGACATCACGAAAGTGGTGGCCGACCTGACCGCGGATGAACTGGCGACGACCGATTTCGGCACTTACACCGCGGCCGACTTCTTCGACGACATGGCGAGCGTCACCGGCTACCGTTGCCATCCCGAACTGACTGAATTCGTGATCGACAACAGCCTCGCTACCCTCGTGTGGCTGCGCGGAAAGGGCGTCCGCTTCGAAGCGGCGTTCGGCCGGCAGTCGTCGAAGGTGAACGGGCGGATGCAGTTCTGGGGCAACCTGCCGTGCATCGTCTGGGGCGGCGGCGCCGGGCTGATCGAAGCGCTGCATGCCCGCGCAGCGAAGGAAGGGGTGCGTACGTACTACCGCACGCCGGCGATCGCGCTGCAGCGCGACGGCAGCCGCGTGACCGGCGTCACGGTGATGCATGGCGGCGTGCAGAAGACGGTGCGGGCGAAGGCGGTGGTACTCGCCTGTGGCGGCTTCGAGGCGAATGCCGAGATGCGCAGCCGCTACCTCGGCCCCAACTGGGACCTCGCGAAGGTGCGCGGCACCCGCTTCAACACCGGCGCCGGGTTGCGCATGGCGCTCGACATCGGCGCGCGTGCCTATGGCCACTGGTCCTGTGCGCATTCGAGCTTCTGGGAGCTCAACGCGCCGGAGTATGGCGACCCGGTCGTCAAGGGCGCCTACCAGAAGCACAGTTATCCGTTCGGCGTCGTGGTCAATGCGCGCGGCGAGCGGTTCGTCGATGAAGGTGCCGACTTCCAGACCGTGACCTATGCGCGCTACGGCCGGGAAGTGCTGGCCCAGCCGGGGCTGTTCGCCTGGCAGGTGTTCGACCAGCGCGCGATACCGCTGCTGCGCGAGACCTACCGCATCCGCCAGGTGACGAAGGTCCAGGGGGCCACGCTGCCGGAACTCGCCTCGAAGATGGAAGGCGTCGATGCGCAGGCTTTCCTGCAGACGATGGAAGCCTACAACCGCGCGGCACCCGACGACGAGTCGCCGCTGGTCGCGAGCATCAAGGATGGTCTGTCGACGCGCGGCCTGGCGCTGCCGAAGTCGAACTGGGCACGCAGGATAGACAAGGGACCGTTCGAGGCCTACGCGGTGACCGCCGGCATCACCTTCACGTTCGGTGGCCTGAAGATCAGTACCCGTGCGGAGGTCGAGGACGACGCCGGCGATCCGATCCCCGGACTGTTCACGGCCGGCGAGATGGTCGGCGGCCTGTTCTACGGCAATTATCCGAGCGGCACCGGGTTGACCTGCGGCGCCGTATTCGGCCGTACCGCCGGCACCGGCGCCGCGGCGTTCGCGCGCCGATGAAACTCCCCGCCTTCGACTACGCCGCACCGGCCACGCTCGACGAGGCGTTCGAGCTGCTGGAACAGCACGCGGGCGATGCCCGTCCACTGGCCGGCGGACAGAGCCTGATGCCGGTGCTGGCCTTCCGCCTGGCGCAACCTTCGATGCTGGTGGATATCGGCCGCATCCCCGGGCTCGATGCGATCACGATCGGCGGAGACGGCGTGCGCCTTGGCGCGCGCGTGCGCTGGTGCGACATCCTCGAGCATCCGTCGCTGCGCGCCGCGCATCCGCTGCTGGTCGAGGCGATCGGCCATGTCGCGCACTATCCGATCCGCAACCGCGGCACGGTCGGCGGCAGCCTGGCGCATGCCGATCCGGCCGCCGAGATGCCGGGCATCGCATACACCTGCGAGGCGACGATGGTGATCGCCGGCCGCGCCGGTACGCGCACGGTGGCTGCACGCGACTTCTTCACCGGGCCGCTGGAGACCGTGATCGGGCCGGCGGAACTGCTGGTCGAGGTCAGGCTGCCGGCATGGCCTGTCGCGCGGCGCTGGGGCTTCGAGGAGTTCGCGCGCCAGCGCGGCGCCTTCGCGCTGGCGGCGATCGCGGCGTTCTATGACGAGCGCGACGGCGTGGCCACCGGCGTCCATCTCGGCGTGATCGGCGCGACCGGCGTCGTGCAGCGGCTGCCGGCGGCGGAATCGGCCCTCGAAGGACGCGCGGTGGATGCGGCCGGCATCGCGGCCGCGGTCGCTGCGGCACGCGCGGAGGTCGATCCGCCGGAGGATGCCGAGGCGAGCAGCGCCTACCGTCGTTCCCTGGTCGGCACGATGGTCGAGCGGGCACTGGCTGCAGCTGCGACGCGGCCAGTGGCTGCATAAGCGAGGACTCAAGACATGGGCAATCCCCCCGCGCGCACCGTGCGCTTCACCGTGAATGGCGTGCCGGCCACGGTCGAGGTCGAGCCCCGGCTCACCCTGGCCGACTGCCTGCGCCACGCGCTCGAGCTCACCGGCACGCATGTCGGGTGCGAGCACGGCGTCTGCGGCGCCTGCACTGTCATCGTCGACGGCCGGGCGGTGCGCAGCTGCCTGATGCTCGCGGTGCAGGCCGAAGGCTGCGCCGTGCAGACCGTGGAAGGGCTCGTCGACGGAGAGGCGCTCGGCCCCTTGCAGGCCGCGTTCCGCCGCCACCATGCGTTGCAGTGCGGCTTCTGCACGCCGGGCATGCTGATGACCTCGCACGCATTGCTGAGCAGCGAACCCGATGCCGACGTGGCGCGCGTGCGCGAAGCCCTGTCGGGCAACCTGTGCCGATGCACCGGCTACATCGGAATCGTCGAGGCGGTGCTCGATGCGCGTGCCGCGTACAAGGCCGGCGCAGGCAAGGGCCGTCCCGACCGATGACCCGGCACGACATCCTGGTCGGCCAGCCGGTCGAACGGCTGGAAGATCTCCGCTTCCTGACCGGACGCGGCCAGTATGTCGATGACCGTTCGGTCGACGGGATGCTGCATGCGACGCTGGTGCGCAGCGCGCTCGCGCACGGGACGATCCGGGCGATCGACACCGCGGCCGCGCTGGCACTGCCCGGCGTGCATGCGGTGTACACGGCCGCGGACCTCGGTGCGAAGGTACCGATGATTCCGATGCGCATGGAAGCCAATGCCGATCTCGCCCGCTTCGAGCAGCCGGTGCTGGCGCACGGCAAGGTGCGCTATGTCGGCGAGCCGCTGGCGCTGGTGGTGGCAGACACGCCGGCGATCGCCGAGGATGCGGCCGGCCTGGTGGCAGCGCACATCGAGCCACTGCCGGTGGTCCTCGACCGCACCGGCGCCGAGCGCGGCGACACGCTGCTGTTCGAGCAGGCCGGCAGCAACCGTGGCCTCGCGTTGCAGGCGCTCCGCGGCGACGCATCCGCGCTCGATGCCGCGTTCCGCGACGCGCCGTACACCTGCCGCCGACGCTTCAAGGTCCACCGGCATACCGCGGCTCCGATGGAGACCCGCGGTCTGCTCGCCGAGTGGGACGCGGCGCGGCAGCGGCTGACCGTATCGGGGCTGGTGAAGGTGCCGTTCGCGATCCGCGCATTGCTGGCTACCCTGCTCGGCATGCCGGAGTCGGCGATCGACGCGGTCGAGAGCGACTGCGGCGGTGGCTTCGGCATGCGCGGCGAGTTCTACCCGGAGGACTTCCTCGTGCCGTTCGCCGCGCGCCGGCTCGGCCGGGCGGTGAAGTGGATCGAGGACCGCAACGAGCACCTGCTGGCGATCACCCATGCGCGCGAGGTGGAATGCGAACTCGAGATCGCCTGCGATCGCGACGGCACGATCCGCGGCCTGCGCGGCCAGGGTGCCTACGACCTGGGTGCCTACATCCGGCCCAATGCCGTGACCGCGCCGCGCAATTTCGCGCAGATGGCCGGCGGCCCGTACCGGATACCGGCGCTGCACATGGAGGTCGCGCTGCTGGTGAGCAACAAGACGCCGGCGGGCAGTTATCGTGGACCCGGCCGGTTCGAGACCGACTGCTTCCGCGAGCGGCTGTTCGACATCGCCGCCGGCGAACTGGGCATCGACCGGGTCGCGTTCCGCCGACACAACCTGCTGCGCCAGGACGAGATGCCGAGCCGGCTGCCGATCGTGATGCCCTACGGGTCCGGCGGAGAGACGGACAGCGGCAACTACCACGAGACCTTCGAGCGCTGCCTGGCGGAGATCGGCTGGAACGACAAGGTCGCGCTGGCCGGCCGGCAGATCGACGGCGTGTTCCACGGGATCGCCATCGGCTGCTACATCGAGGGCGGTGGCTCCGGCCCGCGCGAACATGCACGGCTGGTGTACGAAGGCGATGGCCGGGTGGCGGTGCATGTCGGCTCGTCCGCCGTCGGGCAGGGACTCGAGACGATCTTCGCGCAGATCGCGGCCGATGCGCTCGGCCTTCCGATGGACCGCATCAGCGCCGTACGCCACGGTTCGTCGGGCATCGTGAAGATGGGATACGGTTCGCTCGGCTCACGCTCGACGGTGATGGGTGGCTCGGCCATCCTGGATGCGGCGAACAACCTCCAGCACGCGATCCGTACGCTCGCCGCCGCGCGCCTGGGCTGTGCACCCGAGGAAGTCTCGCTCGAGGACGGCCTGCGCAGCGCCGCCGCACGCGGTCGCGTGCTGGCGCTCGCCGGGCCGTCGGGACTGGCCGGGGGCGGCATCGAGGCCGATGGCCTGTTCGAGAACGACCGGCGCACGTACAGCTACGGCAGCCACGCAGCGCACCTGACCGTGGATGCCGCCACCGGGCAGGTGCGCCTGCTCGACTATGTGTCGGTCGAGGATGTCGGGCGCATCATCAACCCGATGACGCTCCATGGCCAGGTGATCGGCGCGATCGTCCAGGCCCTGGGCGGGACACTGCTCGAGCATCTGGTGTACGACGGGCAGGGACAGCTGCTGACCGGGTCGCTCGCGAGCTACCTGGTGCCGGCCGCAGACGACTTCCCGGTCATCCGCTCCTTCGTGCTCGAGAACCATCCGTCGCCGCTGAACCCGCTCGGCGTGAAGGGTGCCGGTGAAGGCGGCGTGATCCCGGTCGGCGGGGTGATCGCCAATGCGATCGCCTCGGCGCTGTCCTCCTTCGGTGTGCAACCGGACGAACTGCCGCTGACCCCGCCGCGCATCTGGGAACTGATCCGCCGCGGCAACGCGCCGGTTGCCTTACCATGACGATGACGTACCGCCAGCAAGGACGAAGCATGACCGGAACCCAGCCATGAGCACCCAGGCAACAGCGGCCCGCGCTGACGGACCCGAAGGCGCCCCGGTGCGCGTGAACCTCGCCAGCGGCCTCTACGATCGCATGCAGGCGCTGTACACCGGCGAAGTGAAGCCGCGCGGCATCGACCTCAACTTCATCATCAACGATGATCCGCGCAACATCTTCAACCGGATGTCGGCGACGCAGGAATTCGACGTCGCCGAGATGTCGTGCTCGGACTACATCGCGCGGCTGTCGGTGCAGAAGGAAAAGACGCCGTTCATCGCCATCCCGGTGTATCCCGCACGCTGCTTCCGGCACGGCTACATCACCGTCGACCGGCGCGCCGGCATCCGCGAGCCGAAGGACCTCGAGGGCAAGCGGGTAGGGCTGCCGCGCTACACGATGACCGCGACGGTGTGGATCCGCGGCATCCTGCAGCACGAGTTCGGCGTCGACCTGTCGAAGATCCACTGGGTCGAAGGGCAGATCAACGGGCCCGGCCTGCATGGCGAACCGGGCGTGATGCCGCTGCTGCGCGACGTGCCGATCACCGTCAACCAGACCGGTCGCTCGCTGAGCGACCTGATCGACAAGCGCGAGATCGATGCGGTCATCGGCACCTCGGTGCCCGACTCGCGCCACCACAACCCGGACATCGTCCGCCTGTTCCCCGACTTCCGCGAGCGCGAGAAGGAATACTTCCGGCGCACCGGACAGTTCCCGATCATGCACTGCATCGTCATCCGGCGCAGCCTGTACGAACGTCATCCGTTCATCGCGAAGAGCCTGTTCGAGGCGTTCTGCGAGTCCAAGCACATCGCCATCAGGCACATGCGCTACATCGCCATCCCGCGCTACATGCTGCCGTGGATGCACGACGACATCGACGAGATCGACGCGGTGTTCGGACGCGATCCGTTTCCCTACGGCATCGAAGCGGGCCGCAGGAACTTCGAAGCCTTCCAGCAGTACATGGTGGAGCACGGCATCCTCGCGCAGGCGATGCCGGTTGAAGACCTGTTCGCCGACATCGGCGGCAGTACCCTTACCTGAATCCGGCGACGCGGGGGGGCGATGCGATGGTCATGCGTGCACGACGCGGGAAGGCGGGCCGTTTGCCAGCGGTCGGTCTTGCGCTGTTCGGCGCAACCGCGGGTTGCACCGCGCCGTCCGCGATTGCCGCAGACGCGCCTGCATTCCCGACCCGTCCGCTGCGCATGGTCGTGCCGTTCCCGGCGGGCGGCAACGTCGACTATGTCGCGCGGGTGCTCGGGCAGGGACTCGAGAAGGGGCTCGGGCAGCCGGTCGTGGTCGACAACCGTCCCGGTGCCCAGGGAGTGCTGGGCGTGCAGATCGGTGCGCAGGCGGCCGCTGACGGCCATACGCTCACCGTATCGGATGCCGCCACCGTGATCGCACCGGCCATGATGGACAAGGCACCATTCGACGTGCTGCGCGACTTCGTCCCGGTCGGCGCGCTGATCGAGCAGCCCTATGTGGTTGCGATCAATGCGTCCGTGCCGGCCGCCACGCTGGCGGAGTTCGTCAAGCTGGCGCAGGCGAACCCGGGCAAGCTCAACTTCGGATCCGGCGCGGCGATCGGCCACGTATCCCAGGAACTCTTCTTTGCCGTCGCCGGCATCCGTCTCACCCACGTTCCCTACCGTGGTGCGCCGCAGTTGATGGGCGCATTGCTCGCCAACGAGGTGCAGGTCACCTTTACCGGCCCGGGCCTGGCGCTGCCGCAGGTGCGCAATGGCAAGCTGCGCGCGCTCGCGGTCACCACCCGTTCGCGCGCACGCGAGATGCCCGACGTGCCGACGATCGAGGAGCAGGGCTACAAGGGGTTCGAGATCCGTGGCTGGTATGGCCTGCTGGCGCCGGCAGGCACGCCCCAGGCGCTGGTTGCGCGCCTCAACACGGCGGTGAACACCGTGCTGACCTCGCCGCAGGCGGCGCAGACGCTGCGCGAACGCGGCTTCGAGCCGCTCGCGCTGTCACCGGCAGCATTCGGTGCCATGCTCAAGGCCGAGATCGTGCGCTGGTCGCAGGCCATCCGGACGTACAACGTCAAGCAGCAGTCCAACTGACCCCGGCCGCGCCGCGCGCGACCGCACGAGGAGGAACGCCATGTCAGCAGTCCTGGAAGGCCAGTCGCTCGCAACCCGGATGAAACGCAATGTCGGCCGCTACGCCGACAAGGTGCCCGACTGGGACGCGTTCCCGCCCAGCCGCGGCTATCCCGAACTCGACCGCGCGCAGATCCGCTACGTCGGCGCCGGTGCCTCGCCGAAGATCGACGATCCGGGCACGCTGCCGGCCGACCATTTCACGCTCAGCATGGTGCAGCAGCCGGTGGGCAAGTACGGTGCGTCGCATGCGCACGAGGTGACCGAGGCATTCCTGGTCATCGAAGGCGTGCTGACCATCGGCTGGGAGTACGACGGCGAGGTGATCCTCGCGCGTTGCGGTCCCAAGGACATGTGCCTGCATGCGACCGACCGGCCGCACGGCTTCCGCAACGACGGCTTCGGGCCGGTGCTGGTGTCGATCATGGTCGGCAAGGGGTTGCCGAAGCCGCCGCACTACCTGTTCCACCCGAAGAGCCATGCGTCGCAGCTGTGCCGCGACTTCGGTGCACTGCCGGGCCATACCCAGGCACTGTCCTTCGACAGCAGCGACCCGCGCCACCGTGAAATGGCACGGCACATCGTGCGCTACAGCCAGCTGAAGCCCGAATGGCACCCGGCCGGGTTCGGCCGCGCGATCTACATCGGCGAGGGGGCAGCCCCGCCCGGCACCTTCCGCAAGGACCTGATCACGCTGCCCCGCGGCGCGGGCGTGAAGGCCTATGAACGCGATGTCGAGGAGGCTTACCTGGTGCTCGAGGGCTGCGTGACCGCCAGCTGGCAGGAAGGCGGACGTACCGTCGAGCAGCAACTGGGGCCGCGCGACCTGATCCTGAACCCGCCAGGACAGCCGCGCGCGTTCCGCAACACCGGTTTCACCGATGCGCAGTTCATGATGGTGGTCGGCACCCCCGAGCGCGAGAACGTGAAGTTCCAGCCGGCATGAGCCACGAACCGCGCAGCATCGTCGCCGGCGGCGCGACGTTCACCTACCTGGAGCAGGGCAGCGGCACGCCGCTGGTGCTGTTGCATGGCGTGGGGTCCGGCGCGCGCTCCTGGGTCCGCCAGCTCGACACGCTGTCGGCACGCTGCCGGGTGGTCGCGTGGGACGGTCCCGGCTATGGCGGTTCGAGCGCGCTGCCGATGGACGCGCCCGATGCCGATGACTACAGCGATGCGCTGCTGAAGCTGGTCGACGCACTGGGCGTGGGCCGGATGCATCTGGTCGGTCATTCGCTCGGCACGATCCAGGCGCTGCGCTTCGCGCTCCGGCATCCCGACCGCATCCTCGGACTGACGCTCGCCAGCATGTCCGCCGGCCATGCGCGCCTGCCGGAGGCAGAGCGTGTGCGGCTGCGTGAAGCTCGCCTGTCCGACCTTGCCGCGCTCGGCGTGGCGGGGATGGCCAAGAAGCGCGGGCCCAGGCTGCTCAGCGACCAGGCCACCGACGAACAGCGGCAGGCGGTCGTCGACACCATGTCGATGCTTCGCCCGGAAGGTTTCACCCAGGCGGTGAAGCTGCTGACCGTGGCGGACACGAAGTCCGACCTCGCCCGGTTGCCGGCGTCGCTGCCGGTGCAGGTGGTGTTCGGCGAACATGACGTCGTCACGACGCCGGCGTCCATCCTCGAGGTGGCATCGGCTCGGCCAGGAATCCCGGTCAAGGTGATCGCCGGGGCCGGACATGCGTGCTACATCGAACAGCCGGCGGCGTTCGACGCGATCATGCTCGACTTCATCGAAGCAACGCTCAGATCGGCTTGAGCCCGGCGGCCTTCACCGCGTTGGCGAAGCGGACCACCTCGGCCCTGATCACCGCCGCGAACTGCTCGGGCGTATCCGCGATCGGGTCGTAGCCCTCGCGCACCAGCGCGTCCGTGAGCTCCGGTGAACGGATGGCCTTGACGATCTCCGCGTTGAGCCGCATGACGACGTCCTTCGGGGTGCCGGCCGGCGCCAGCACGCCGCGCCAGTTGACCATCGTGTAGTCCGGGTATCCCGACTCGGCGACGGTCGGCAACTGCGCCATCTGCGGCGAACGCCTGGCACCGGTGATCGCCACCGCCCGCAGGCGGCCCGAGGCGACATGCGGCATCACCACGCCGAGGTCGGCGAACATCAGCTCGACATGTCCGCCGAGCACGTCGGTGAGACCTGGGCCGGTGCCCTTGTAGGACACGTTCACGATGTCGATGCCCGCAGCCACGCGGAACATCTCGGCGGCGAAATGCGAGATGCTGCCCGGCCCCGACGACGCATAGTTCAACGCGCCCGGCCTCGCTTTCGCCAGTCGGACGAACTCCTGCAGGGTGCGCGCCGGCAGCGACGGATGCACGAACAGCACGTACGGCCCGCCCGCGACGTTGGTGACCGGCGCGAAGTCGCGCACCGGGTCGTAGGGAAGCTTCGCGTACAGGCTCGGCGCGAGGCTGATGCAGCTCGCCGCGCCCATCAGCAGGGTATGGCCGTCGGGCGTGGCCTTGGCCACCATTGCGCTGCCGATCGTGCCGCCGGCCCCGCCGAAATGCTCGATCACCATCGGCGTGCCGACGCTGGCCGCAAAGCGGGTGGCGATGCCGCGAGCCATGAGTTCGTTGGCGCCCCCCGGCGCGAACGGGATGATCAGGCGCACGGGCTTCTGCGGGAAGCGGGCCTGGGCCTGGGCTTGCGCATGCGCGTCGGGTGCCACGGAAACCTGCAGGACAAGCGCGGCTGCCAGTACGGCGGGCCGGGCCGCGCGCAGGACGCAGGCGCTGGTCGTCATCGGGATCGCTCCATTTTTACGCAGGGAGTACGCTGGCCGGGAGTATACGGCCCGCTTTCGCGGCATTGCGGCACGTCGAGTGCGCTACGCTCGAAGCCAGGGACGCCGCGAAGTCACGCGGCCACGACAGGGGAGCCTCATGGATTTCGGATACACCGGCCAGACCGCGTTGGTCACCGGCGCCAGCCGTGGCATCGGTCGCGCCACCGCGAAGGCCTTCGCGATGCAGGGCGTGCGTACCGGCATCGTCGCGCGCCGGCGCGAACTGCTGGAAGAACTTTCAGCCGAGATCGTCGCGGCAGGCGGACGGGAACCGGTGATCATCGTCGCCGATCTGTACCCGCAGGACGCCGCAGAGAAACTCGCGGCCGAAGCGCTGGCGAAGCTCGGCCCCGTCGACATCCTCACCAATTCCGCCGGGGGAAGCCGTCCGCTCGCCGTCGAGGGCAGCCGCGAATCGTGGGACGAGGCGATGCTGCTCAACTTCTTCCGCATCCGCGAGCTGACCCATGCGCTGCTGCCGCAGATGCGTGCACGCAACTGGGGGCGCATCGTTTCGCTGACCGGTACGTCCGAGCCGCGCGCCGTCAATGCGGCGTTCTCGGCCAAGGCGGCGGTGCATGCGTGGTCGAAGGGCCTGTCGCGCGAAGTCGCGAAGGACAACGTGACGCTGAACTGCATCCAGCCCGGCCGCATCCGCAGCGAACAGATCCAGAAGCGGTACCCGACGCTGGCCGATGAACTCGCGTTCGCGAAGGAAGAGATCCCGATGGGCCGGTTCGGCGACCCGGAGGAACTGGCGAACCTGGTGCTGTTCCTGTCCTCGCCGGCGGCGTCCTATATCACCGGTACGGTGATCCCGGTCGACGGTGGCATGTACCGCTTCGCGTTCTGAGGGAGGCACCATGGAACCGAACATCGACATCCCGAGCCGGCCGAAGGCGCCGGTGCCGTGGCCCGGCGCCCGGCGGCGCGGCGACCAGTACGCGATCCGCTGCGTTTTCATGCGCGCAGGCACCAGCCGCGGTGCCTTCCTGCGCGAGGAGGACCTGCCGAAGGACCCGGCCCTGCGCGAGAAACTGATCCTCGCGATCTACGGCAGCCCCGACTTCCGGCAGATCGACGGCCTGGGCGGCGCCACCTCGCTCACCAGCAAGGTGGCGATCATCGGGCCCTCGAGCCGACCCGATGCAGATGTCGACTACACGTTTGGCCAAGTGCGGGTGAACGAGGCCAGGGTCGACTTCCGCGGCAACTGCGGCAACATCTCGGCCGGCATCGGTCCGTTCGCGATCGAGGAAGGGTTCGTCGATGCGGTAGAAGGCACCACGAAGGTGCGTATCCACCTGACCAATTCACGCGCACTGCTGGTGGCCGAGGTGCCGGTGCTCGAGGGTGGCGTCTGCCAGGTGGTCGGCGATGCGGTGGTCGCCGGGGTCCCCGGGACCGGTGCGCCGATCATCCTCGACTGGGCGGATGTCGGCGGCACGCTCGGCCGCGGCCTGCTGCCGACCGGCCGGGTGCGCGAGACGATCGACACCGCGATCGGTGCCGTGGAGGTATCGATCGTCGATGCCGGCAACGTCACCGCCTTCGTGCGTCCGTCGGTGTTCGGCCTCACCGGCGCCCAGCTGCCTGCTCACCGGATGGACGCTTCGCTGCTCGAGCGCATCGAGGCGGTGCGCGGCGCGGTGGCCGAACGGCTGGAGATGGTCGATGCAGCCGCCAACGCCAATGCTGTGACGCCGACCATCCCGAAGCTCTACATCGTCGACCCACCGGTGGACTACCACGACTCGAACGGCCGGCTGGTAAGGGCAGACGACATGGACCTGCTTGGCAGGGGCATGAGCATGGGCACGCCGCACCAGGCCTATGCGGGCACGGTCGCCGTGTGCACCGGCGCAGCCGTGGGTATCCCCGGTACGATCGTCAACGAGATCGCCCGGCCTTCCTGCACCGGCGGTGGCCGCCTTCGCATCGGGCATCCGACCGGCGTCCTCGAGATGGAGGCGAAGGTCGAGCCCGATGGCAGGGGATTCCGGCTGGTGCGCTCGGCCGTGATGCGTACCGCGCGCAGGATCATGGACGGTACCGTCTACGTGTCGGCGCGTCATTTCGACTGATCCGCAGGTTCACCATGGCCGCGTGCACCCGGAGAGGTGGTCGTTGCCTGATGGAGGAGTGGAACGTGGCTTCGAGAATCCTGCCGGTGCTGCCGGCCCTGCTGTGGTGTTCCTTCGTGCTCGCACAGGCCGACTGGCCGGCCAAGCCATTGCGGCTGGTGATCCCGGTCGCCCCGGGCGGCGGCACCGACTTCCTGGGACGGATGCTCGCGCAGAAGATGGCCGAGAACCTGGGCCAGCCGGTGCTTGTCGACAATCGAAGCGGCGCCGGTGGCAGCATCGGTGCGCTGACCGTGGCCAGGGCCGCGCCGGACGGCTACACCCTGCTGCTCGGGTACACCGCGTCGCATGGCATCAACCCCGCGCTGTCGAAGCTGCCCTACGATCCCGCGACCGATTTCTCCCAGGTGTCGCTGATCGCCTCGGCGCCGAACGTGCTGGTCGTGCATCCGTCCATCCCGGCGAAGTCGGTGCAGGAGCTGATCGCGTTCGCCAAAGGACGCAAGGAGCCCTTGCGCTACGCGTCCGCCGGCATCGGCAGCGCGCCGCACATGTCGGGCGAGATGTTCAACAGCATGTCCGGCACGAACTTCGTGCACGTGCCGTACAAGGGCAACGGGCCGGCGCTGAACGATGTGCTCGGGGGGCACGTCGACCTGATCTTCGCCGCGCTGCCGGCCGCGATGCAGCACGGAAAGACCGGCCGCCTGCGGATGCTGGCGGTTACCGGCCTGCGCCGCGCACCGCAGGTGCCAGACCTGCCGACGGTGCATGAGTCCGGCCTGAAGGGCTTCAACACCGACCAGTGGTACGGCGTGCTGCTTCCGCCCAAGGCCTCCGCGGCGATGGTTTCGCGATTGCACAAGGAGGTGCTGGCCGTGGTGAAGTCGCAGGACTTCACCACGAAGGCGCAGGACCAGGGTTTCGACGTGATCGGCAGCTCGCCGGAGCAGTTCCGCGCGCACATCGTGGCCGAGGTCGCAAAATGGAAGCGGCTGGTGGCGGAGGTGGGGATCAAGGCGGAGTAGCCGCGCCTGCAAGGCAGGCGGCGGTGCAAGCCCCAATGTCTTGCGGTAACCTGCCCGCAAAGGGAGATCGCATGGCCGCCGAGAAAAAGCTTCTGGATGTCATCAGCGACAACAAGCTGCCGCACTACGAGCCGTACGGTTGGCACCACTGGCCCGACCATCCCGCGCTGTCGTTCCAGTTCCGCCGCGCGCTGGGCGAGACGCAGGAAGGTGGCGGCTCAGTCAGCGAATGCTTCCAGGCCGCCAGCCGGATGGTCCCGGGCGACAGGGAGAGCTGGCATGTCGAGTGGCTGAAGGTCGCCGAGCGCAACCGGTTGCGCGGCGACGCGGCCGAGCGCGACGGGCACCTGCGCACCGCGATGAACTGCTGGCTGCGGGCGGCCAATTACTACCGGCACGCCGAGTTCTACATGTCCCTGGACGATCCGCGGCGGATGGGGGTGTTCGATCGCTGCGAGCAGATGTCGGCGAAGTACTTCGCCCGGCTCGATCCGCCCGGGGAGGCAGTGCAGGTGCCCTACGAGAACGGCCAGTCGCTGTCTGCGTACTTCGTGCGCTCGCCGCTGGCGACCGGCAGGCAGCCGGTGCTCATCTGCTTCGGCGGACTCGACTCGTTCAAGGACGAGCTCTGGTTCATGCTCGGCCGGGGCGCGGTGCAGCGCGGGATCTCGGTGCTGATGGTCGACGGGCCGGGGCAGGGGGCCAGCCTGCGCCGGCACGGGATCCGCACGCGGTTCGACTATGAAGTGCCGGTCGGCCGCTGCATCGACTACCTCGAGGGGCGCGACGACATCGACCCGAAGCGCATCGCGGTGTCCGGTTCGAGCCTCGGCGGCTACTACTCGGCGCGCGCCGCCTGCTTCGAGCCGCGGCTGGCGGCCTGCGTGTCGCACGGCGGCAATGGCGACATCTACGCCCATTGGGCGGAGCGCGGCGAGAACTACCACATGGCGTTCCAGATCAAGTGGATCTCGGGGACCGATACGGTCGCCGCCGCCCGCGAGCACATGCGCGAGGCGAAGCTATGGGACGTGCTCGGCAACATGAAGTGCCCTTACCTGCTCATCCATGGCGGCTTCGACACCGGTGGCGTAGAGCGGGCGCGCAAGGTCTATGAGTGCGCGAAGGAGGCCGGCGTGGACGTGACCTTCCACCTCGTCGGCGAGGAGGAGACCGGTGCGGACCATTGCCAGCACGACAACCCCACCCTCGGGCAGGAGATCGTCGGCGACTGGCTGGCCGACCGGTTCGGTATCGACCAGACGGACCTGCGCGGCTGAACGCAAGAGGGAGAGCAAGCATGCAACGGTCTGCCATCGTCCGCGTGTCGCGCGCGATCTTCGCCTCAATGATGCTCCTGCTCGGGGGAAATGTCGCCGCGCAAGGGTGGAAGCCCAGCGGCACGGTGGAGATCATCATCCCGGCCGGACCCGGTGGCGGTGCGGACCGCAGCGGACGCTTCCTGCAGACGCTGATGCGCGACCAGAAGCTGGTAGGCACGCCGGTCATGGTCAGCAACCGGGCCGGTGCCGGCGGCGTGATCGCATCGAACTACCTGCTGCAGCACAACGGCAGCGGCGAGCACCTGCTGATCGGGTCGCCGACGCTGCTCACCACGCCGACCGAGGCGACCGGCAAGGTCAGTCCGCTCGAGTTCACGCCGATCGCACGGCTCTACACCGAATACCTGATGGTCGCGGTGAAGGCCGATTCCGACATCCGAACCGGCCGCGACTTCGTCGAGCGGCTGCGCAAGGACCCGCAGGCGCTGAGCATCACCGTCGGCGTCGGGCTGGGCAACGTCAACCACATCGGCGTGGCCCTGCCGCTGCGCCGGGCAGGGGTGGACATCACGGCGTTACGAGTGGTCACGTACAAGTCGATCAGCGAGGCGACGACTGCCGTGCTCGGCGGGCACGTGGACGTGGTGTCCGCGACCCCGGCGGTGCTGCTGCCGCATGTCGCGTCCGGGCGCCTGCGGGTGATCGCGCTGGCCGCCCCGGATCGCATGACCGGCGTGTTCGCGAACGTGCCTACCTGGAAGGAGCTGGGCTGGGATGCGACGGTCGCCTTCTACCACAGCGTCGTCGGTCCGCGTGGCATGCGCCCGGAGCAGGTGGCGTACTGGAACGACGTGATCGCACGCGCGGTGGCGACCGACGCGTGGAAGGAGATGCTGAAGAAGCTGTACCTCGAAGAGGGCTACCTGGGCAGCGCGGACATGCGCCGCTACATGGAAGAGCAGCACCGCGAACTCAACGCGATGCTGTCGGCGATGAAGCTGAACAGCCCGCCGAACTGACTGGATGGATGCGAGGAGAGGACACGTGAGCATGCAGGACGGAAGCGTCGAACAGGTTGCGATCAGCGTCATCACCGAGAACAGGCTGCCCCACTACGAGCCCTACGGCTGGCACCACTGGCCCGACCATCCGATCATGTCCTTCCAGCTGCGGCGCGCCCTCGGCGAGACGCAGGAAGGCGGCGGAGCGGTCAGTGAATGCCTGCAGGCCGCGAGCCGGATGATCCCGGGCGACCTGGAGTCCTGGCATGCCGAATGGACGCGGGTGGCCGACCGCAACCGTGCACGCGGCGACGAGGCCATCGGGCGCGGGCATCGGCAGACTGCGATGAACTGCTGGCTGCGCGCAGCGAACTACTACCGTCACGCGGAGTTCTTCCTCAAGCCTTCTGATCCGCGCCGGCTCGCGACCTTCGAGCGCTGCGAGTCGATGTCGAAGAAGTTCCTGGCCCAGCTGCGCCCCGCCGGACAGGCGGTCGAGATCCCGTACGAGGATGGCAAGCCGATGTACGGCTACTTCGTGCAGTCGCCGGTCGGCGCCGGGCCACAGCCGGTGCTGATCTGCTGCGGTGGCCTCGATTCGTACAAGGACGAGCTCTGGTTCATGATGGCCCGAGGCGCCGTGCAGCGCGGCTTCTCGGTACTGATGTTCGACGGCCCGGGGCAGGGCGGCACGCTGCGCCGGCACGGTATCCCCACGCGGCACGACTATGAAGTACCGGTCGGTCGCTGCATCGACTGGCTGCTTGCGAACACAGCGATCGACCCTGCGCGGATCGCGGTCTGCGGCTCCAGCCTCGGTGGCTACTACTCGGCGCGGGCGGCGAGCATGGAGCCGCGCATCGCTGCCTGCATCTCGCACGGCGCGATCTGGAGCATCCACCACGGCTACAGCAGCCGGAAGGATGTCCGGACAGCGGAGAAGTCCCGCCACGTGAAGTGGGTGTTCGGCGCCGACGACATCGACGCAGCCATCGAGAAGACCCGGCCGTTCACGCTGGAAGGCGTGCTGGAGAAGATGCGCTGCCCCTACCTCATCGTCCATGGCGGGCATGACGTCAACGGCGTGCAGCGGGCGAACATGGTCCACGAGTACGCGAAGCGCAAGTCGGTCGACGTGACGTTGCGCATCGTGACCGCGGAGGAGACCGGCGCCGACCATTGCCAGCACGACAACCCGACCATCGGCCAGGAGCTGGCGATGGACTGGCTGGCCGATGTATTCAAGGTGGACCAGCTGGCATCCTGAGCGGCGCACGATGAAGACCATGACCGCTCCAGCGCCGCTCGACGGAGACTATCTCGACCTCATCGCGGACTTCGTCTGCCGCACCCGCCTCGAGGACATCCCCGATGCGGTGCTCGACGAGATGCGCATCACCTTCGCCGACACCCTTGCGGTGATCGCCGCGGGGATGCAGACCAGCGAGATGAAGGCGCTGCTGGCGGTGCATGCGCCGCTCACCGCGCCCGGCGCGGCCTGCGTGGTCGGCAGCGGCCGCCGGATGAACCCGCTGGATGCAGCCGGGCTGAACGGTACGGCCGGCGTGTTCCTGGAGCTCGATTCGGGAAACTCGCAGTCGCACGGGCATCCGGGCATCCATTGCCTGCCGTCCGCGCTCGCCGTGGCGCAGGAGACAGGCGCCAGCGGTGCAGAGACATTGCTCGCCTGCGTCGTCGGATACGAGGTGTGCGCACGCGTGGGCGGTGCGGCGAAGATGCGCATCATGGTGCAGCCGCATGGCACCTACGGCGTGCTCGGGGCGGCGATGACGGTGGCGAAGATGCGCGGGCTGTCGCGCGCCCAGGTCCGCGCGTTGATCAACGTCGCAGGCGCAACGCCGATGGGAGGCAACCGACAGACCATGCTCGACGGCGCGACCGTGCGCAACTGGTATGCCGGGCACAGCAGCCAGATGGGACAGATGGCGGTCCGGCTCGCCGAAGCTGGCTTCACCGGGCCGCATGCGGCGCTCGACGTGACCTTCGGCCAGGTGCTGGGCGACGCCTTCGATGCCGCTGGCGCCGTTGCCGGGCTCGGCAGTCAATGGTACGCAGGCGAGGGCTACATCAAGCTGTACTCCGGCGCGCGCCACCTGCATTCGGCGATCGACGCGTTGCGCGACCTGCTTGAGCGAGAGCCCGCCGTTTCGTTCGACGTGGACGACATCGCCAGGGTCGAGGTGCGCACGCATCGCCTCGCCGTTTTCTGCGGAAAGACGGTGGTGGACAACGCGTTCGGCGCCCGCTTCTCCGTGCCTTTTGCACTGGCGACGGTGCTGGTCCATCGGCGCTGGAACCTCGACTGCTTCGGCGAGGCGGGGGTCGCCGATCCCCGGGTGAAGGCGCTCATGCTGCGCGTGGACCTGCAGGAGGACGCAGGCTTCACCCGCCAGTATCCTGAGAAGCAGATGTGCGTGCTGGCCGTCGTGCTCAAGGACGGCCGCAGGCTGGAGGGACGATGCGAGGTCATGCGTGGCGAGCCGGACAACCCGCATGCACCGGGAGAGGTGGAGCGGAAGTTCTTCGATCTCGCGCGGCCGGTATGGGGCCAGGCGCTGTCCGATACGGTCTATCGCGACAGCCTGCGGCTCGAACGGATCGCCGACATGCGCGGGTTTGCGGGCGGCGCAGACCTCTGATTCGCCGGCTGCAGCGGCGCGCCCTCGCCGACGCTATTGCGTGTTCTCGAGGCCGGCAGCCCGGATGACCCGGGACCACTTGACCGCTTCGGCCTTGACGAAGGCTGCAAATGCTTCCGGGTTGCTGGGGCTCGGTTCGGCGCCATCGGAGGCCATTCGTTCACGCACGTCCGCGGCGCCCAGATGCCTGCCGACCTCGCGTGCCAGTTTCCCCAGCACATCGGGCGGCGTGCCGGTGGTCGCGAACAACCCTGTCCAGCCGGTGATCACCACGGTCGGATAGCCAGATTCGACGACGGTCGGCGTGGTCGGGAATGCCGGCGCGCGTTTTTCGCCCAGCGTGGCGAGCAGCCGCAGCTTGCCGGTCTTCACATGGCCCGTCACGCCCTGGGTGGAGGTGAACATCAGCGCGACCTGCCCGCTGATGAGGTCCGTCCATGCAGGCGTGGAGCCCTTGTACGGCACATGCACCATGCGGATGTCCACCGCGTTCGCGAACAGCTCGCCCGCAAGGTGGGTCTGGTTGGCCAGGCCCGCCGATGCATACAGCAACTCACCGGGGCGGGATTTCGCGAGCGCCACCAGCGCCTTCATCGAAGACGCGGGCAGGCTGGGTGTCACGACGAGACCGAAGGTGTTCGTCGCGATCTGCGTGACCGGTGCCAGGTCGCGCAGCGGATCGTAGGGCATCTGCCGGTAGACGAACGGATTCATCGTGATCGCGCTCGGCACCCCGATCAGCAGCGTGTAGCCATCGGGCTTTGCGCGTGCTACCAGCTCGCCGCCGATGATGCCGTTCGCTCCCGGACGATTGTCGACGATCACCTGCTGCCCCCAGGATTCGGTGAGCTTCTGCGCGATCGTGCGCGCCACGAGGTCGGGGCCGGAGGCGGCAGCCTGCGCGACCACGATGCGGATGACGCGCGTGGGGTAGTCCTGGGCGAGGGCGGCGGGCGCTGCCAGAAGGCAGATCGCAAGCAGGGACGAGGCGTGCAGGGGTGGATGCAAGACTGCGGTCTCCGGTCGTGACATCGAGGCGAGGGAGCAATGGCGCGCGGCTGGGTCAGCGCCACATCCTACTCGCCACTGCGGTGGCCTGATGCGCGATCGGCGTGCGACCGACGCACCCTGGTTGCGGCCGACCGCGTCAGCGCAGGACGACGCCTGCTTCCTTCACCAGCCTGCTCCAGCGTTGTCGATCGTCGCTCATCAGCCTGCCGAACTCGGCGGCCGTGGAGTACTGGACCTCGATGCCCTGGCGCTCCAGGATGTCGAGCAGTGCAGGCGCTTGCAGGGCCTTGCGCGTCTCTTCGTTGAGCCGCGCGATGACAGGGCCCGGCGTGGCTGCCGGCACCACCAGTCCGTACCAGGACGCGATGTTGAAGCCGGGCAGGAATTCGGCGATGGCGGGGATGTCGGGGGCGGCCTTCGCCCGGACCGCACCGGTCACGCCCAGTGCCCGCAGCCGGCCGGCTTCCATGTGGGCGAGCGCCGAGGACAGCGGCGCGAAGGTCGCCTCCACTTCGCCCTGCAAGGCTGCCGTGAGCGAAGCCTGCCCGCTGCGATAGGCGATCGGCGTGAGCTTCACCCCGGACATGACGCGGAAGAATTCTCCAGCCAGATGCTGGATCGAACCGTCTCCCGAATGCCCGACCAGCAGGGGTTCCGGTCGCGATCGTCCCAGTTCGACCAGGTCCTTCACCGATCTGACCGGGAGCTTGGGCGTGACGGCGAGGACCGTCGGCCCGGTGCCGAGCCGGGCGACCGGAGCGAAAGCCTTCAACGGATCGAAGGAGACCTTGCGCTCGGTGAACAGCGGTCCCAGCGCCATGATCGACGTGGCCAGGTGGAGCGTGTATCCATCGGGCGAGGCAGCAGCCGCGATCTCCATTGCCAGCATGCCGCCCGCGCCAGGCTTGGTGTCTATGAGGACCTGTTGGCCGAGCTGGCGCCCCACCTGCTCGCCGACGGTGCGCGCGATGATGTCGCTGACACCTCCGACGACGAAGCCGGTGATGATCCGCAGCGGGCGGGCAGGATAGGGCGCAGGACCCTGTGCGTGCGCGTGCAGGCTGCATCCAGCCGCAGCCGTGCCAACGAGCGACGCCAGCAGCCACCCCTGCGGGATGCGCGTCTTCATGGTCGTTCCTCCCTGGAACCGGGTCGCCGCGTCGAATCGAGGTGCGCATTCGTACCCTGTCGGCGCTAATATATAGTGGTGACGGATCAAGTGCACGCGCGGTCTGCAGTTGCAGGCGAGGCGTTTCACGGATCACTGGCGGACGCAGGGGGACCATCCCCTGGAAAAGATCCAGGGCCGGGGCCGTTTGTCCGATCGGGGAGATACAGACATGAGCGCTGCCGAAGGGGTGGGAACGGACGGGCCGTTCCCGGCGCCACAGTTCAGTGAAGTGGTGCTGAAGACGTCCAACTTCGCACGGCTGAAGGACTGGTACGAGAACCTGCTGCAGGTGAAGGCGTTCTTCGTGCGCGACGATGCGAAGCAGGCCTCATGGACCGGCGCATGGGGTATCGCGTTCATCCGGCTCTATCACCAGCATCCCTACACGCAGGTGCTGGGCCTCTTCGAAGTACCTGCCGTGAGCGGCAAGGCCGATGGGCTGAAGGGCGAGCCCGGACTGCATCACATGCAGTTGCGCCATCAGGGCCTGGATCATCTGTTTTCCAGGTTCGAAGCGTTGCGCGCGCAGGGCATCGTCCCGGAGCGCGCCTGGAACCACGGTCCTGGAACGAGCTTCTACTACCGTGATCCCGACGGCAACATGGTCGAGCTGTCGGCGGTCAACTACGCCGATGAAGAGGCCTATCTTGCCTACTATCGGTCCGAGAGCTACCGGCGCAACGTGTCGGGGATCGAGATCGATCCGGGCGAATACGTGGCACAGTATCGCAGCGGCGTGACGCAGCAGGAACTGGTCCGCATGCCCGAGTGATCGGCTACGACCGGAGCATTCTCCCGGACGGTTTCCACGACCGGGCGTTCGATACAACGACAGCGAGGCAGGCGCGATGATCTGGTGCAGGTTCGAGGTGGATGGGAAGGTGTCGTACGGGATCGTCGACAATGGCGTCGTGACCGCCGTCGACGGCAGTCCGTTCGGGTCGCATTCGGTCACCGCGCAGCGGCATGCCCTGGACGCGGTGAAGCTTCTGCTGCCTGTCGTCCCGGCCACGTTCTACTGCGTGGGCATCAACTATACCGACCACATCATCAAGAGCGCGAAGCGCCGCGGCGTCGAGCCGGTGTTCCCGCCCAACCCCGACATCGGCTACCGGGCGAACAACGCCCTGATCGCCCATGGCGAGAACATCGTCAAGCCGGCCGATTCGGGCGAGCAGTTCCAGTACGAGGGCGAACTGGTCGCGGTCATCGGCAAGCAGGGCAAGCACATCCCGAAGGAGCGCGCGCTCGAGCACGTCTTCGGCTGGACCATCGGCAACGACGTCAGCGAACGCACCTGGCAGCGCAACGACCGCACGATGTGGCGGTCGAAGAATGCGGACACCTTCAAGCCGATGGGTCCCTGGATCGTCACCGACCTCGACTACCGCACGATGACGACGATCGTCCGTCTGAACGGAGCCGAGGTCGACCGCTTCGCCACGGCCAACATGATCTTCGACGTCGAGACCTACATAAGCGAGATCACGAAGTACATCACGCTCTATCCGGGCGATGTCATCTGGATGGGAACGGACGGCTTGCCACAGAACATGAAGGTCGGCGATGTGTGCGAGGTCGAGATTCCGGGGATCGGGATCCTGCGCAATCCGGTGGTGGCTGAAGCGCGGTAGCGGCAATTCGGTTTAACGTAATGAGGATTCCAATGCCGCGCGTGGAAGTGCGCAGGAGCCGGTTCTAGCAGGCAAGTCCTGTACCGCTTGGCGTCCCGATTTTCATGGGGCGGCTCGCAGGATCGTCTCCGGCACAGGAGAAAGTACGTGTATCCGAACCGCCCTCGCGCAGCGACGGCGGCGGCATGCAGTGCTGTTCCAGTGCATCGGGACGTATCATGGCGCCAGACGGGGTCACACCGACTGCACGAGGGCCTTGCGCCGCGCGATGCAACTGGAAGAACGAATGCATTCAAGACAGCATCGCCCTTCGTGGACCACTCTCACGCTCGTCGTGATCCTGTGCACCCATGCCTGGATGCCTGTCAGTGCACAGGTCTACCCCAACCGTCCCGTCCGGGTCGTCATCCCGTTCGGCACCGGCGGCTCTGCCGACATCAGCGGCCGGCTGGCTGCGTTGAAGCTGTCCGAAGCGCTCGGCCAGCCCTTCGTGGTCGACAACCGTGGTGGTGCCGGTGGCATCCTGGGCACCGAGGTGGTCGCCCGGGCCGCGCCGGACGGCTACACCCTGCTGCTGGGCAGCTTCGGCACCCACACCGCCAATCCCAGCCTCTACAAGAAGCTTTCCTACGATCCGATCGCGGACTTCGCCCCGGTCAGTCTGATCGCCACCGTGCCCAATGTGCTGGTGGTCAATCCATCCGTGCCGGCACGCTCTGTGAGCGAACTCATCGCGCTGGCGAAGAGCACGCCCAAGGGCCTGATCTACGCTTCCTCCGGCAGCGGTACCGGCACCCATCTCGCCGCCGAACTGTTCAAGTCGCTCGCCGGCGTGGACCTGATCCATGTGCCGTACAAGGCGGCCGCCAACGCGATCTCGGACGTGGTCAGTGGACAGGTCCAGTTGATGTTCAGCACGCTGCCTTCGGTGCTGCCGCAGGTGAAGGCCGGCAAACTGCGTGCGCTGGGCATCAGCACCGGCCAGCGTTCCGAAGCCGCCCCCGAGATACCACCGATCGGCGATGCGCTGAAGGGCTTCGATGTCGGAACCTGGTTCGGCATCCTGGCTCCGCGCAGGACCCCTCGGCCGATCGTGGACCTGCTCGCGCGCGAGCTGCGACGCATGACTGAACTGCCGGAGGTTCGCGCACGCCTGCACAGCCTGGGTGCGGAACCGGTCGGAAACACCCCGGAGGCCTTCGACGCCTACCTCCGGTCCGAACTGCCGAAATGGGCGAAGGTGATCGCAGCTGCCGGCATCACCCCCGATTGAGCGCCGCGCCATGACCGACACGCCCCCGATCACCCGCACGCTGGCCCGCTTCGTCGTCGAGTCCCGTTTCTCGGACCTGCCGCCTTCGGTCGTGCACCAGGGTCGTCGCGCCCTGCTCAACTGGCTCGGATGCGCGGTGGGTGGTTCGACGCATCCGGCGGTCGATGCGGCCCTGCGGGTGCGCGAACGCTTCGCCGGGCCGCCGCAGTCCACCGTGATCGCCCGCGGACGCGCCAGCGACCTGATGTCGGCCGCGTTGATCAACGGCATCTCGTCCCACGTGCACGACTTCGATGATGGCCAGCCGCGCAACACGAACCTGAATCCGACGGCCGCGGTGGCACCGGCACCGTTCGCGCTGGGCGAACACCGGGGCAGCCACGGCAGGGACGTACTGCACGCATTCATCCTCGGCATCGAGGTCGAGTGCCGGATCGCCAATGCGGTGTACCTGACCGACAACGCCCGCTGGTTCACCAACAGCACTACCGGCGTGTTCGGCGCGGCGGCCGCCGCCGGCAAGCTGCTTGGCCTCGACGAACAGCGCATGGCCTGGGCCCTAGGCATCGCCGCCACCCAGTCCAGCGGCCTGCGCGAGATGTTCGGCACCATGTGCAAGAGCTTCAACTGCGGCCGCGCAGCCGAAAGCGGCCTGCTGGCTGCGCTTCTCGCCGAGGAAGGATTCACCAGTTCCGATCGCTCGATCGAGGCTCCGCGTGGCTTCGCCCAGGTCTACCTGCCCGGGTCCGATCCCACGCCGATCATCGCAGGCCTCGGCGACACCTATGAGCTGTCGTATGTGACCTTCAAGCCCTTCGCCTGCGGCATCGTCCTGCATGCGGCGATCGACGCCTGCATCCAGGTGCGCGAGCGCCACGCACTGCTGGCCACCGAGGTCGCGCGGGTCGCGCTGCGGCTGCATCCGATCGTGCTCAAGATCACCGGCAATCCGGCACCGCGCACCGGCCTGGAAGGCAAGTTCAGCGTGTTCCACTGCGCCGCGGTCGCACTGGCCGACGGCGCCGGCGGCGAGCGGCAGTTCCAGGACGGTCGGGTGAACGATGCGCAGGTGCTGTCCCTGCGCGCGCGCATCCACGCCGAGTCCGACCCCGCGCTGCGGCGCGATCAGGCCTGGGTGCAGGTGACGACCACCGATGGCCGCGTGTTCGAATACACGGTGGCGCATGCCGTCGGCACCCTGGACAATCCGCTGAGCGACGCCGCGCTGGAAACGAAGTTCCGTGCGCTCGCCGACGGTGTCCTGCCGTCGGCGAACGTCGACGCAGCCCTCGACCACTGCTGGCGCATCGATACGCTCGACGACTTCGCCACGCTCCCGGCCACCGTGGCGGGCACAGGAGGCTAGATGGATCCCACCTGTGAACTGGACGGGGCGGTTGCCCTGGTCACCGGCAGTTCACGCAACATCGGCCGCGCGATCGCACAGGCACTGGCGGCGCAGGGCGCCCGGGTGGCCATCAATGCCCGGCAGGCGAGTCCGGACGCGAGCGAGACCGTGCGGCAGATCGCAGCGGCGGGCGGAACGGCGATGCTGGCCATCGGCGATGTCACCGACCCGGCCCAGGTCGAGCGGATGGTCGCCGCCGTGGTCGAGCGCTGGGGCCGGATCGACATCCTGGTCAACAACGCCAACACGCACGGCGTGAAGCCGTTCGAAGACCTGACCCTGGAGGACTGGCGAAAGACGGTGACCGTCGCGCTCGAGGCGCCGTTCCTGTGCATGAAGGCCGTCTATCCGCTGATGATCGGGCAGGGCGGTGGGACCATCGTGAACATCGGCGGCTCCGCCGGCCACATGCCCTACGACGGACGCGTACCGGTCTCGGCCGCGAAGGCGGGTCTCGCCGGGATGACCCGCGCGCTGGCTTTCGAGGGCGCGAAGCACGGCATCACCGTGAACTGCATCGCGCCGGGGCCGGTCAACACGGTACGCAGTGTCCCGTCGAAATCGGACCCGAAGCGCATCCCGCTGCAACGGTTCGCAGAGGTGGACGAGGTGGCCCATCTGGTGCGCATGCTGTGCGCACCCAGGGGCCGCTACATCACCGGCCAGACGCTCCACGTGAACGGTGGCCTGTACATGAACAACTGAACGCCGCCGCTAGGTCCAGAAGCGGTCGTAATCGGGCGCGCGATGCTGCAGGAACGCGTCCAGCCCTTCCTGCCATTCGTCATGCGGCACCGCCTGCAGCGAAGCAAGCACATGTGCCCAGTCGATCTGCGCATGGTGCTGGACTGCGCGCTTGGCTACCGACAGTGCACCCGGCGGTGCAGTGCCGACGACCGTCAGCGCGAGCGTGCGCGCGGCGGCAAGCAGGCGATCGCCCGTGACGATCTCGCTTGCCAGCCCGAGCGAGAGCGCCTCGGGCGCCGAGACACGGCGACGGGTCAGGATGATATGCATCGCGCGACGCAGGCCGACGATCTGCGCCAGCCGGGCCACCGCGGTGTTCGGGATCACGCCCAGCCCCAGTTCGGGCAGCTGGAAGAACGCCGTGTCCGCGGCTACCACCAGGTCGCAGCACAACGTCAGTTCGAAGCCGCCGCCGACCGCCGGACCCTGCACCGCGGCGATCACCAGACGGGTTTCCTCGATGAGCGCGCGGAAGAGGAACGTCGGATCGGTTTCCTCATCGGTCCCCTCGAGCCAGCCGCCCTGCAGATCCTCGATGTTCGCGCCGGCCGAAAACACCCGTCCGGCCCCGGTGATCAGGATCGCGCGTGCCTTGTCCGCGCGCGCACGATCGAGTGCCGCCAGCATGCCGGACACGATCGCCCGCGACAACGCGTTGCGCCGACGCGGCGCATTCAGGCGCAGTACGGCCAGCGGACCGTCGAGCACATACTCGACTGCGGGCGGCGAGGGTTCCGGAACGCTCATCGAGTCATGTCCCCGGGGCCGTATCGGCACGTGGCCGATGGCGTGCGAGCTGCTCGCGCACCGCATCGGGTATGCGCACCGGCCGCCCGGCCGCCGAATCGAAGAACACGCAGGTCGCCTCGCCCGTGGCGACGCATCCCTTGGCATCGAACAGGCCCTGCTCGACGCTGAACGAGGAGTTGCCCATGCCGCTCACCGCGGTCCCGACATCGACCTCGCCAGGGTAGAAGAGCTCACGGTGGAACTCGCTCAGCATCCGCACGACGAGGATGTTCGCCCCGCCCATCTCCACGCCTGCGAACAGCTCCATGCGGCCGGCTTCCATGAAGGTCGCGATGGCCGCGTTGTTGACGTGCCCGAACTGGTCGGTGTCGCGGTTGCGCAGCTTCTCGCGCGTCCAACAGGCAAAGCGCTCGCGCGGCGGCAGCGCCGCTCGGGCTCTCGGAGCACCGGCACTGGTAGTCACGGCTTCGGGATCATGTGCGCAGTGGCCTCGTGCTCGATGCGCAGGTACAGCTCATCGGCCATCGGATTGCGCATCTCCTCGAGGATGTGGCCGACCAGGCCGATCGCACGCGCGGCCACCGCCAGTCCACGGCACACCTTCCACGGGATATCCATCTGCGAGGCCACGGCCGCCATCGCGCCAGTGACGTTGACCGGCAACTCGCGGCCGGTGACGCGCTCGGCCTCGGCACCGATGGCCGTCATCAGTTCGGCATAGGGGCCGAAATAGCCGGTGTCGCGTGCGACCTTGAACAGCGCCCCGGTACGCGGGTCCACCGGCTTGTGGAACGGATGCCCGATGCCCGGGATGATCTGCTTCTTCTGCCGGTAGCTGGCTACGAGCGCCTTGGCCATCGCCGGGATGTCGCCAGGCGCACGCTTGTCGGGGATCGCCTCCTGCAGCATCTGCGCCGCATTGTCGAGCGAGCCCACGAACACCGAGCCCAGCCCGAGCAGGCCCGCGGCGACCGCGGCCTGGACCGCTTCCGGTGCACCGCAGTAGGTCATCCGGGTGGCGAGCGAAGACGGCGTGATGCCATGCTCGACAAGGATCACCATCATCGCATTGAAGATCCGGCGCTCTGCTTCATCGGCGGGCAGCCGCGCGAAGATCTGCAGGAAGGCCATGTCCCCGAAATCGACCTTGCCTACGATCTCGTTGCAAAGGTCCAGGCCATGGATGACCACCCGGGTGGGATCGGCCCACGCGATATCGGAACGCACTTCGCCTCGTTTCATGACACTCCTCGATGCAGCCTGCGATGAAGTCTAAGGAAAATCGGTCGACACGAACGGAAGGATGACGCTCAGGACGCCGCGAGCAGCGCCTGTGCCTGCTCGCGCAGCCGGTTCTTCTGGATCTTGGTGCCGTTGGGTCCGACCGTCTGCGGGAACGCGTCTACCACCACGATCCGACCCGGAACCTTGAAGCCGGCGATGCCCTGTCGGCACCAGGCCGTGAGCGCCGCCGGGTCGATCGCGGCTCCGGGGTGCGCGATCACGAACGCCACCGCGACATCACCCTCCCCCGCGCGGTTGGCACCGACCACCTGCGCGGCGGCGACCTGCGGATGGGTGCACAGGAACGCTTCGATCTCGCCCGGATCGACCAGGTAGCCATGCAGTCGCAGGCTGTCCTTCAAGCGTGCCAGGTAGACGAAGGCGCGACCCTCCTGCTCGCTGTAGGCCAGGTCACCGGTGGTGTACCAGCCCTCTGCATCGAGCACCGAGGCCGTAGCCTGCGCGTTGTTCACATAGCCGGTCATCACGTTGTACCCGCGTACCTGCAACTCGCCCTGCTGGCCATCGGGCAGCGGTGCGCGCGTGACCGGGTCCACCACCCGGAAGGCGATACCCGGCGACACCGGCGCACCCCCTGGCAGCACCCGTTCGGCAGCCGGCGACTCGGGGCTGCGCATCGCCATCAGCGCAAAGCATTCGGACGAGCCATAGACGGCAACCAGCCGCGTGCCATGGTCGCTCTCGGCCTGGTCGATCACCGCCCGCCCCATGCCGGCAAACTCGGCGAAGCCCCCGAAACGCCAGTGATCGTATCGACCGGGCGCGCCCGCGAGCACCGGGGCGAACAGGCCGTCGGAGCCAAAGTAATGCGTGACCCGGTGGCGCACCATCGCGTCAATCGCATCCTGTGGCTTGAACACCGGCAGGAACACGCAGGTCGCCGCGCCGGCCAGCGCGGCCATCGCCTGGTTGAAGCCGAGCACCCCGTACAGCGACAATGCACAGAGCATCCGGTCCCCCGACCGTATGTCGGCCCGGGCCGCGATGGTCAGCGCATGGATCGCGATGCCGCGCTGGTCGTGCATCGCGAGCTTTGGAAGCCCGGTGGTGCCCGAGGTACTGAACGTGCACAGCGGATCTTCGGGCTGACCGGTGTACGGTGCCTCGGGCAACGAGGGATCGACCGGGATGAAGCCCCGTTCGGTATCCACGACCAGCACCGCCGGGGGTGCCTCGGACGTGCGGCAGATCTCGCGCGCCTCGCCGGCATAGTCGAAGGAAAGGAAGGCATCGGGTACCAGCAGCAGGCGCGAGCGCGAGGTGACGATCACATGGCGCGCCTCCTCCCGGCGGTAGCGCGTACTGATCGGCACGACCAGCACGCCCAGCTGCGCTGCCCCGAACAGGCACTGCAGCCAGGCGGCACCATCCGGCAACCAGACGTTGATCACGTCGCCGCGGCCGATGCCGCGTGCATGCAACAGCGCGGCAAACGCCCGCGCTGCGGCCACCAACTCGGCACGCGTCGACTGGCTGTCGCCCAGCACCAGTGCGGCGCTCGCCGGATCGGTTGCCAGCAGCGACTCGAACCGGTCGTTGAACGCCGGGCGCGCAGCATCGAAGGACACCGTATCCGGGAGCGTCATGGCATCAGGCAGAGGCAAGGGCACTGCGTGCGATCTGGATGCGTTGCATCTCGGAGGTCCCCTCGCCGATACGAAACGCGCGCGCGTCGCGATAGAAGCGCTCCAGCGGCAACTCGGCCATGTAGCCCATGCCTCCGAAGATCTGCAGCGCCCGGTCGGCGACCCGGCAGCCCATCTCGCTCGCGTACAGCTTGGCGCGCGCGGCGGCGATGCGCGCATCGGGCGCTCCGCGATCGATGCTGCGCGCACCCTCGCCGATCAGCAGCCGGGCGGCGGCGATCTCCACGTCGTTGTCGGCGATCATCATCTGGATCGCCTGATGGTCGGCCAGCGGCGCACCGAATGCGCGCCGCTCCTTCGCATACGCGCAGGACAGCTCATGCGCCCGGCGCGCGAGCCCGAGCGACCGGCTGGCCGAAAAGATCCGGTCATGGTTGATCGATTCCATCATCACCGCGAATCCCTGGCCGGGAGCACCCAGCAGGTCCTCGTCCGGCACGAAGCAGTTCTCCAGCGAAAAGCCGTTCAGGTGATAGCCACGCCAGCCCATCTTCCTGTAGCGAGTCATGCCGACCAGGCCGGGATTGCCCTTGCGCAAGAGGAACGTCGTCAGCCGACCCTTCAAGGAGGCCGTCGCATCGGTGAGTGCCAGCACCAGGATGAAATCGGCCGTCTCGGCATGCGAGATGAACTGCTTTGCGCCGTTCAACTGCCAGCCGCCCTCGACCTTCTGGCCCCGGGTACGCAGCGCCGACAGATCCGAACCGGTACCGGGCTCGGTCAGCGCATAGGTCATCGTCTGCTCACCACAGCGAAGGGCCGGCAGCAACGTCTGGCACTGCGTCGGACTGCAGAAGCGCAACGACAGTGGCAGGTAGCCCAGCACTTCCGACAACGGCACAGACGTATAGGTCAGTTCTTCCAGCACGGCCAGGCGCGCTTCGACCGGCAGGCCGGGCCCGCCCAGCGCGGCCGGCAGGTTGAACCCGTACAGACCGAGCGCATTTGCCTCGGCGCGCAGCGCCGCCAGCAGCCCCGCTGGCACCTCGTCGGCCGCATCGATCCCGGCCTCAAGCGGCACCAGACGTTCGCGCACGAAGCGATGCGCGGTCTGCCGGATCAGCGCGACGTCCTCCGCCGACAGCGTCTCCTCGGCGGCCATTTCAGGCAGCCGGGGGCCGATCGCCCAGCAGGCGCAGCGCGTTGAGCCTGTACACCTGCTCGCGGTCGGCCGCCGGCAGCGCGTCGACCACAGGCACCGAACGCCGCCCTTCCGGATCGCCGATGTCGAAGGGATAGTCGCTGCCGAACACCACCCGCTGCGTACCCATGGTCTGGATCACGAAACGGTTGCTGTCCTCGGACAGTGCGCAGGTGTCGTAGTACAGACGGTCGAGGTACTTGCTTGGCGCCTGCGTGATGTGCTGGCGGAAGTACGGATCGGCCTCCCATCCGGTCGCTTCGTAGGCCGAATCGAGTCGGCCACGCAGGAACACAAGGTCGCCACCACCGTGCGCCAGCACCAGCTTGAGATCCGGATGCCGCTCGAGTACGCCGCTGTAGATAAGCCTCGTCACCGCGAGCGTCGTCTCGAACGGGAACCCGACCAGCACATGGATGCCGTACATCCCGAAACGGTCGGAGGCCACCGCGGTGGTCGGGTGCATGAAGATCACCAGGCCCAGTCGCTCGATCAGCGCGAACAGCGGCTCGAAGATCGGATCATCGAGCGGGCGTCCCCCGGCCGAGGAAGGCATGATCAACGCGCGGAAGCCGTACTCGTCGTAGCCGCGCTGCAGTTCCTCGGCACAGCGCTCCGGCTCGCCCAGCGCGAGCACCGCGATCGGCTCCATCAGCCCTTCGGACTCGGCCGCGATCGAACGCTGCGCCGCATGCAGCGCGCGTACCAGCTCGACGCTGGCCGCACCGCCCGGCCAGGACACGAGGAAGGGCGGCGGCCCGAACAGCTGGCGCTCGACCCCGCGCCGCTTGAGGCTTGCCAGCCGCGTTTCCATGTCGAACAGATGCGGATCCAGCGTGCTCTTGCGATCGTCACCGGCGCGGCGGATCGCGTAGTACTCGCCTTCCCTCTGGCTGCGCAGGCCCGCCACCGGCGTGTGCGCGAGATCAACGATGAAGCGCTCACTGAGCGCATGGGCATGCATGTCGACGATCACGGCAGCTCCTCGCAGCGGGCCGGCAATGGGCTCGGCCCGGATTCGAAAACGATTTCGGAAGCATAGGAGACTTCATCGCAGCGGGTCAAGCCCGGGCATGGCTTCGAGGAGCACCCGCGGCGGACGCCGCAGATGCCAGACCCGGATAGGCACGAAAACGTTTTCGACGTAGACTGTCCGGATGCGATCCGGCTCCTCATCGCCCCCGCCGTCCCCAGCGACCGCCGCGGCCCGTTCCCGAGCCGGCACCGCGGTCCGCAAACCGTTGTCGCTCGCAGATTTCGCCCGGCAACTGGGACTGTCGCCCAGCACCGTATCCAAGGCGATCAACGGCCGCGCCGACGTGAACGCCCAGACGCGTGCCCGGGTGCTGGCAGCGGCCGCGGCGCGACAGTTCACCCCCGACCCGGCCGGTCGACGGTTGCGCCGGCAGACCGCCGACACCATCGGCTTCGTACTTTCCGCGCCGCAGGCGCATTTCGCCCACCCCTTCTTCCTCGACATGCTCACCGGCATCGACGAGGCCCTCGAGGGAACGCCCTACCAGACCATCATCGCCTCGGCCCGCAGCCCCGAGCGCGAGATGGAGTGCTTCGTGCGGCTGGTGGAACAGCACCGGGTGGACGCCGTGCTGTTCGCCCGCACCCGCCGCAACGATCCGCGCATCGCCTACCTGCTCGAGCGCAAGGTCCCGTTCGTCGCCTTCGGTCGCAGCGAGTCGCCGAAGGCCTATCCGTGCATCGACATCGACCACACCGTAGTCGGAAACGCTGGCTGCGCCCGGTTCATCGCGCTGGGCCATCGACGCATCGCCCAGATCACCGGACCGAGCGACCTGATGTTCACCCACCACCAGCGCACGGGCTATGCGCAGGCGCTCTCGCAGGCCGGCCTCGCCTTCGATCCAGTCCTGCAGGTCGAGGAAGCGCTGACCGAAGAAGGCGGCGCACGCGCCGCCGGGCTCCTGCTCGGCGCGCCCAATCCGCCCACGGCCATCGTATGCGGCCATGACCTGATGGCGTTGGGCGTGATGCGCATGATCGCCCAGCGGGGCTTGCGGCCCGGACTCGACATCGGTGTGATCGGTGGCGACAACCATCCGATCGGTGCCCTGATCGACCCACCGCTGACCAGCTTCACCGCGCAGACGCGCGAGGCGGGGCACCGGATGGTGCAGATGCTGATGGCTTCCCTCGCCGGCACGCCCGCCCGGCAACTGCAGGAAGTGTGGGTACCGGAGCTCATCGTGCGCTCCTCCGACGGCCCGCGCCGCCCGGCGCTGGCCAACCAGTACCGGACCGCCACCGCGAAGCCCAAGCGGGAGCGCTCCGTCGCCTAGTGGATTCGAGACAGGAGACCGTCATGAAACGACTCGTCCGGCACCAGAGTGCATTGCGCGGCGCAGGGCTCGGTGCGATCGCGCTAGGGCTCGGGCTCGCCACGCTGGCACAGGCCCAGTCCTATCCCGACAAGCCGATCCGCCTGATCATCCCGTTCGCCACCGGGGGCTTTGCCGACATCGCTGGCCGGACGATCGCGCAGGCCTTCGCCGAGACCCTCGGAGGAAGCACCGTCCCGGATAACCGCGGCGGTGCCGGCGGCCTGATCGGCGCCGAACTGGTCGCCCGCGCACCGGCGGACGGCTACACGCTGATGCTCGGCTCCAACGGACCCCTGACCGTTGGCCCCGCGCTGTATCCCAAGGTGCCCTACGACCCGCTGCGCGACTTCGCGCCGATCAGCATGCTCGGCTACACGCCGATCGTGCTGGTGGTCCATCCCACTATCCCGGCACGCACCGCAGGCGAACTGGTCGGACTGCTCAAGACCCGAGCGAACCAGGTCACGGTCGCCTCCCCCGGCATCGGCACCTCGGCGCATCTGGCAGGCGAACAGTTCCAGGTGCTGACCGGAACGCGCCTGGTACATGTGCCCTACAAGGGCAGCGGCCCGGCGCTCGCCGACCTGATGGCAGGCCATGTCGCCGTCGCCTTCGACCCGCTCTCTTCGTCGCTTTCCTTCATCCGGGCCGGTAAGCTGCGCGCGCTGGCGGTCACCACGCCCAGGCGCGCACCCTGGATCGACACCGTGCCCACGCTCGAAGAAGCCGGTGTGCGCGGCTACGAGGCAAGCACCTTCGTTGCGCTGCTCGCCCCGGCCGCTACCCCCCGCCCGATCATCGACCGGCTGAACGCCGCGACGCTCAAGGCACTGGCCGGCACCAACGTCCGCGACCTGTTCAACCAGTTCGCCACCGTGGTCAGTGGCAGTACGCCGGAGCAACTCGGCGTCTTCCTCAAGGAAGACCTCGCCCGCTGGACGAAGGTCATCAGGGAAGCCAAGGTCAAGCCGGAGTAGTGCGCAAGCCGTCGCACCGGTCACCCGCCCTCGCTCGCCCCGCGTCACAGGAGAACACCCATGATCGCCAATAAACGTCGCACCGCGCTCTCCGTGGCCGTGCTGGCCCCGCTCGCCGTCCTTGGCGTGCGACCGGCGCAGGCCGCCGACGTCTACCCCCAGCGCGCGCTGCGCATGATCGTTCCGTTCCCACCGGGCGGGGCGACCGACACCATCGCCCGCCTGGTCGGGGCTCGGCTGGCGAGCACGTTCGGCCAGCCGGTGGTGCTCGACAACCGCCCCGGCGGCGGGACCGTCACCGCGACGGATATCGCGGCCAAGGCGGCGCCAGACGGCTACACGATGCTGGTCGTGACGGCTGCATTCACCGCCAACCCCAGCTTGCTGGCACGCCTGCCCTACGACAGCGAGCGTGACTTCGCGCCGGTATCGCTGATGTCCTCATCGCCCAACCTGCTGCTGGTCACACCATCCCTGCCGGTGCAGTCCGTGCGCGACCTGATCGCCTACGCGAAACAGAACCCGGGAAAGCTCAGCTTCGGCTCGGCCGGAAACGGCACCAGCAACCACCTGGCCGGTGAGATGCTGCGGACCCAGGCCGCGATCGACATCGTGCATGTGCCCTACAAGGGCGATCCGCCCTCGATCACCGATCTTATCACCGGACAGATCCAGATCCTGTTCATCGGACTTGCCCCGGTAGCGCAGCACATCAAGGCCGGGCGCCTGCGCGCCATTGGTGTCGCCGCGCAGAAGCCCAGCGCCCAGCTTACGTCGGCGGCACCGCTTTCGGCCAGCGGCCTGCCGGGCTTCGAATCGGCCGTATGGAACGGCATGGTCACGCGCAGCAATGCACCTGCCGCGGTGATCCAGCGATTGCATGCCGAAATCGCAAGCGCGCTCGCGAATCCCGAAACGCGCGACCAGGTGATCGGCCTCGGGTTCGATCCGATCGGCAGTTCCCCGACCGAGTTCCGGGACTTCCTGCGTGCCGAAACCGCCCGCGTGAGCAAGACGGTCAAGGCTGCAGGCATTCGCATCGATTGATCCCGAAGCGGTGCCTGCGTCAAGGGCTACCGCCGTCGAAAGCCCGGACGTGGCGGGCTATTCGATGACGAGGGCCCGCACCGGGGTTGCTTCCACGTTCATGATCTTCAGCGGTGCCGCGACCAGCGTTACCCGATCCTTCGATATCTGGTCGAGGTTGGTCAGGTAGGGCATCGTGACGACGCCTGCCTCCAGCAGCACGCGCGCGAGGGAGTTGCGGGTCTGCCCTGGCGCCTTCGCCCCGTGGTAGAAGTCCACCCCTACGAGCACGATGCCGCGGTCGATCACCCACTGCAGCGCATCGGGTGTGAGGTGGGGCGTGACCTTCTTCCACTCGTCGATCTCCATGTCGAAGTAGCGCTTGTTCAGGTCCGTGCGGATGAGCAACCGGTCCCCTCGCTTGATCTTGTCGCCGATGCGGACTTCCAGGTTCTCGGCCGTTATGCCTTCCGCAGCCTTCTTGTCGGAAAAGTTGGCTACCACGGCATCGCCCACGAACGTGCTGAGCGGGAGTTCATGCACCTGTTTGCCGCCCTTGACGAAGTGCTCGGGTGCATCGATGTGGCTTCCCGCATGCAACCGCATGTGGACGCCACGGACGATCTGTCCGATGCCCTTCTCCGCATCGTGTTCCTTGATGACTTCGACCTCGAACTGCATGTCACGCTTGAAGCCTTCCATGACCTGCATGCGGAAATTCTTCTCGTCTACTTCAAGGCTGATATCGACGATGCGACCGATGGGCAATGTCATGCGGACCTCCTGAGGTTGGCGACGATGGGCAGGTTGCGATGCAGCAAGGCGGCTTGTGCGTTGGCATGGCATTGCAGATCGTGGAAACGCAGCCGCGCTGCACAACATCCACGCGTCATCGCGCGCTCTTTCTTCGATACTATCCGAAGAAAGAGCCGCGTCAAACGGAGGATGAATACCTTGAAGCTTTCAGTGTGCATGCCTCCGGCATTGATGCTGGCCGGAAGCCTCTTTCCGGCCATGACTGCCTGGGCTGCCAGCCCCGCCGCGTATCCGGTGCGTCCCATCCGGATGATCGTGCCGTTCCCGGCGGGCAGTGCGACCGACCTGCTTGCCCGGGTACTCGCGCAGAAGCTGGCTGCTCCACTCGGGCAGAACCTGCTGGTGGACAACCGGGGTGGCGGAAGCGGCAGCATCGGTGCATTGGCGGCAGCGCGTGCAGCGCCCGATGGCCACACGCTGATCCTCGGGGGCCTCAGCATGCTCGTGGTGGCGCCGGCGGTGAACCCCGGCGTTGGATACGCGTTGAGCGACTTCGCGCCCATCTCGAACGTGGTGACGGCACCGTATGTGCTCGTCGTGTCGGAGAAGGTCGCTGCGAACAACGTCAAGGAACTCGTCTTGCTTGCGCGGGTCCGACCTGGCCAGTTGAGCTACGCATCTGCGGGCTCGGGCAGCCTCGCCCATCTTGCCGGCGAACTGTTCTCGCTGAAGGCGGGGATCAAGATGACACATGTGCCGTACAAGACGTCGGCGCAATCGGTGGTCGACGTGGCGAACGGAAACGTCCAGGTGCTTTTCGGCACGCTCGGGCCGATACTGCCGTTCATCCAGGGGGGGCGGTTGCGGGTGCTCGGCGTCACGGGACGCAGCAGGCTTGCCGCGCTTCCGGATGCGCCCTCCATAGCTGAAGCTGCCCTGCCGGATTACGACGTCGTCTACTGGCTGGGCATGCTCGCTCCGGCCGCGACGCCGCCGGCGATCATCGCCCGCCTGAATCGCGAGATCGTCGACGCGCTGGGCATGCGGGACATCAGGGAATCACTCACTGCGCAGGGCCTGGACCCTTCCCCGACGACTCCGCAGGCGTTTGCGAAGCTGCTGCAGGAAGACGCCGTCAAGTGGCGACAGGTGATCAAGACAGCCGGCGTGCGCGGAGACTGATCGGCCACGCCGGGCCGCTGCGTTTCATCGCGGGATTCGCACTGCAGGCAACGTCCGCACGCCCGTCATTCCGGCCTGATCTTCTCCCGCTGGATCACCGCCTTCCAGCGCGCACTGTCTGCGGCCATGAACTGCCCGAACTGCGCGGGCGAACCTGCGACCACGTTGGCGCCGTCCCGCTTGAGGGACTCCACCACGTCGGGGGAGCGCAGTATCGCGACCACGGCGGCATGCAGGGTCCTGACAACCGCATCCTGCGTGCGTGCGGGCAGCAGCATGCCGTACCAGACGCCGGACTCCACCTCGGGCGTGCCGAACTCCTTCATGGTCGGTACGTCCGGCAGGCCATCGAAGCGCGTGGTTCCGGTCACCGCCAGCGCGTTCAGGCGGCCGGCCTTGATCAATGGCAGCGCTACCTGGACGGTGTTGAACATGAGCTCGACATGCCCGGCCAGCAGGTCCGTGATCGCCGGGCCGGTTCCCTTGTACGCGATGTGCTGCATCGGGATGCCGGATTCCTTCGCGAGCACCAGTCCCTGCAGGTGGCTGGGCGAACCGATCCCGGTGGACGCGAAATTGAAGCCGCCCTTGCCGGCCTTCGCCGACCGGGCAAGCTCGGGCAGCGTGCGGGCGCGAAGCGCAGGATGGGTCAGGAGCACGCTGGGGGAGGTCGCGATCAGCGTGACAGGTGCGAAGTCCTTCAGCGGGTCGTACGGCATCGACTTCAGCAGGTGCGGGTTCACCGTGGTCTGCGCGGGCGTGCAGACCAGGATCGTGTAGCCGTCCGGCTCCGCCTTCGCGACGAGATCCGCGCCGATGATGCCGCCACCGCCGGCCCGGTTGTCGACGACGACCGACTGGCCCCAGGCCGGTGACAGGCGTGCGGCAAGCAGCCGTGCCAGGACATCCGTCGTCCCGCCCGGCGCGTAGCCGAGCACCAGGCGCACGGTCTTGGAGGGATAGGCCGGCGCCTGGGCCAGCGCCAGCCCTGCCTGGAGCAGCCCGTGCAGCAGGAGGGTTGCCGCGATCGTCTGGCGTTTCATCGGACTCGTGCGCGCTCGCGCTCTAGACGGGGATCGAACCGATGCAGCTCGTCCGGTACATCAGGCGGCGCTGCGGCAGCTTGTAGTCGAAGGTGGCCAGGTGCTGCGTGGAGCAGTTGTCCCACACGACCACCTCGTTCTCGGACCAGCGGTGCCGGTAGCCGAATCTCGGGTCGAGGATGTGTGCCTGGAGCGCCTGCAGCAGCGGCTCGCTGTCCTCTTCGGGAACGCCGAGGATCCGGGTCGTGTGGCCATCGCTGACGAACAGGTTCTTCTGCCCGGTCACGGGATGGGTCCGCACGACGGGATGGACCCGGTCCGGTGCGTTTCCCCGCTGCCCACCCGACAGTACCTCGCGCTTGAGTACGCCCATCCGGCGCTTGCGCTCGTACTGCTTCTGCACGCTGAACTCTGCCTTGAGACCGTCGACCTTTGCCGACATCTCCATCGGCAGGGCTTCATAGGCGAGGCGCGTGCTGGCGAACACGGTGTCGCCAAGCGGCTCGCCCCGATCGTCCCTGGGGACTTCGACGGAGTAGAGCAAGGTGCACAGGTCGGGACGCTCCATGTAGGCGCCGTCGCTGTGCCAGAACACGCCGGCGTCGGGGAGCCCGACGTGACGGTCGCCTTCAAGGATGTTGGATACCCGATGCAGTCCCTCGTATCCTGGAATCGAGTACTGGTCGTTCAGGGGGATGCGCAGGGTTCCCAGCGACCTGCTGAACCGTACGATGTCCTCCGGCTCGAGGGCCTGGTCCCGGAACACGAGCAGCGAATGCTCGGCCATCGCCCCGATGATCGCCGAGGTCAAGGCAGCGGGGACAGGCTGCGAAAGATCGACGCCGGAGATCTCGGCACCGAAGGGGGCTGCAAGTGCATGTATCTGCATGGCGCTCCTGGCGAATGCCTCAGCTGCACGCGACGAACGCATGGTAGCGCTTCGCCGGGCGGCCTGCCGACGATGGCAGAACCATGCGGCCGTTCCGGCGCTGGCGATGGGTACGTCCGCTGTGCTACGTTCAGGAAGCGGTCTGCCGCAATCCCATCCCTGCGCTGGAAACCAGATGAGTCGTCCTCGATCCGTATTACGCAAGCCGGTGCCGGCGCTGCCCGCGTCGCTGGCTGCAACCCTAGCGGCAGAACGCGCGCTGTTCGCACAGGGCCAGATCGCGCTCGCGCAGATGGAAACCTCATGGGGATCGGTGCAGCAGCTCGGCAAGCCGGGCGTCGCACCTCAAGCACGTGCAGCCTGAACCGATCGCCGACCTGCACGCCCGCCTGGTCACCGGCGCGTTGCGCATCCCCGACCTGATCGGCCGGTCGCTCGACGCTATCGCCCGCCTCAACCCGACCTACCGCGCGTTCTCCCACCTGGCCGTCGATGCGATGGCCAGGGCCGAGGCCATGCAGGCCGACCTCGACGCAGGCCGCATCCGCAGCGCGCTGCACGGCCTGGCGGTGAGCGTGAAGGGCAGCATACCGGTCGCCGGCATGCCATGGACGGAAGGCACGAACATCTTCCGCACGCGCATCGCGCCGCACGATGCCGGCATCGTGCAACGGGTGCGCGCCGCGGGTGGCATCGTGCTCGGCACCACCACGCTGTCCGAGCTCGCGATGTACGGCGTGACCAACGCTTTCGAGCCGATGGGGCTCAATCCCTGGGATGTGTCGCGCACTGCCGGAGGGTCTTCCACCGGGGGTGGCGTGTCCTCTGCGCTCGGCATCACCCAGGTGGACATCGGCACCGACAGTGGGGGCTCGATTCGCAATCCGGCCTGCCATTGCGGCGTGGTCGGCTTCATGCCGCGCATCGGTGGTCTGTCGATCGCCGGCAAGGCGAACCATGCGCCAAGCCTGTCGACCATCGGGCTGATCGGCCGCAGCGTCGTGGATGTCGAGACGGCATGGGACGCGCTGGCCGACGCGCCGGGCGCGCGCATCGATGCGCCGCGGCGCCGGCTGCTGGTGCTGCGCGAGCTGGTGGACACGATGTGCGACGACGAGACGCTCGCTCTGTTCGAGGCAGCCTGCGCACGCTTGGCCGAAGCCGGCTTCGAACTGGTCGATGGTGAGGTGCCGGGCTGGATGGCGGGCGAACATGCGGCTGGCGTGGTCTCGCTGTTCGAATCCGGCCGTGCACTGGCCGGGATGGACATCTCGCTCGCCAGCGACGGCATCCGCTTGCGCGCGGCCAATGCAGCAAGACTCGATGCCGCGACGGTGGATGCCGCGCGTGCGGCGTGCGCCGCGCTGCGCCAGGCGTTGCCGGCGGCATTGAAGGCCGCGGGTGCGGGCGCGGTGCTGACCCCCACCTGGCCGTTCGCGGCGCCCGGCCTCGAGACGCAGTCGCTCGAGGTCCGTGGCCGTACAGTGCCGATCGATCCGCACCGGAACTGTTTCGTACGTGCGGCCAATGCCGTCGATGCCTGCGCGATCTCGCTGCCGATGGGGCTCTATCCTGGTGCACGCGTGCCCGCAGGCGTGCATCTCGCTGCGCCGGGCGGCGATGAGCGCCTGCTGCTGGCGCTTGCCCGTACCGTCGAAGGCTGCCTGCCGCCCCCGCCCGCCCTGCCGCCGCTGTGATCACGCGATCCGTGCGCTGCTGGCGCAACGGCACGGATTTTGCAACACTCCGGCGGACAGGACCTTACTCAGGAGCAGCTTCGTGATCAGAATTGCAATCCCTGCCGTCAGCGCAGTTCTGCTGTCGGCCGCGTTCGTCACCACCGTCACCACCGTCACCACCGTCACCACCGTCACCAGCGTCGCACAGGCGGCACAGCCGGCCGGTCAGTATCCGAACCGTCCGATCCGCATCGTCGTACCCTATTCGGGTGGCTCGTCCGACGTGGCCGCCCGGTTGCTCGCGCCGAGGCTTTCCGATGCGCTGAAGCAACCGGTGCTGGTCGACAACCGACCGGGCGCGGATGGTCGTATCGGTACGCAGTACGTGGCCAATGCCAACCCGGATGGCCACACATTGCTGTCCATCCTGACCACGCATGCCATTGCCGGCGCGCTGATGAAACTGCCCTACGATCCGATCAAGGACTTCTCGCCGGTGGCAGCGATGTCGGTGGCGGAACTGGGCATGGGCGTGCATCCGTCTGTCCCCGCATCGAACCTGAAGGAGTTCATCGCCTGGGGCAAGTCGCTGCCGCAGCCGTTGACCTATGCCACGACCCAGATCGGCGGCAACCAGCACCTGGCGGGTGAACTGTTCACGCTGATCACCGGCGTGAAGATGACGCCGGTCCCCTACAAGGGCGGCGGCGATGCGATGGCGGCATTGCTGGGCGGCCATGTGAACATGTACTTCGGTTCGATGGCTTCGATGAACCCGGTGTTCAAGTCGGGAAAGGTCAAGCCGGTTGCGGTCACAGGCACGGCCCGCGACCCGGAGTTCCCGAACATGCAGACCTTCGCCGAAGGCGGCATCCCCGGGCTCGACATCCGCCTCTGGTACGGCATGCTGATGCCAGCCAAGTCGCCCCGGGAAGCGATCGACCGCATCTCGAAACTGGTGGTCGACAACGTGGCGACGCCCGACTTCCGCGCGGCGCTCGCCAAGCAGGGCATGAACCCGATGCCGATGGATTCGGCTCAGTTCGACAAGTTCCTGCGCGCGGAGAACACCCGCTACGCCGACATCGTGAAGCGGGCGAATATCAGGATCGAGCAGTAACGGTCAGTCGAGCGGCACGGTCCTGCCCAGGCCGCGCCGTTCGCCCTCGCGCAACGCATGGGCGGCGAAGGCGACATCGCCGATCGCCATGCCCTGGATCAGCGCGATGATCCGGTCCGATGGCGTCTTCCGGCCCGGCTTTGTGCCCGACAGCACCTCGCAGGCGAGCGCGTCGACGCGTGACCGGAACGTCGATTGGGTCAGGTGACCCTGCTCGATCCATGCGCCGCCATCGCCCATCTCGGCCGCGAAGTCCATGTCGTCCACGATGAAGCGCTCGGCCTCGGCCAGTACCGGATAGTCGACCTCGTTGTAGCTGCCCATCGAGCAGACGACCGCACCTGGCTTCAGCGTCCCGCCGAACACGAGCGGTGACGGCGACTCGGTCAGCGTGACCACCAGGTCGGCGCCCTCGACCGCCTTGTGGCCATCGGGTTCTGCGCGCATCGCTGCCTGGACATCGCCCGCCTGTGCGGCGATGAACGCCTCCATGTTCTTCATCTGGCGCGAGGTAACCCGAAGTTCCTTCACGTCGAGCGCCTGCGCGAGCATCGGCACGATCTCGCTCGCGATGCCGCCGGTACCGAACAGCGCGACGACCAGTGGCCCGGGGTTCACCAGCGCCTGTGCCGAGACCGCGCCGAAGGCAGCGGTGCGCAGCCGGCTCAGCCAGTGATCCGAAACCAGACCGGAGAGCTGGTAGCCCGCGTGGTCGTACACCGCGCAGTAGTTGGTGCTCATCGTGGTGGGCCCGGGATGCGACAGCAGGCGGATGCCGGAAGCGTTCAGGTAGCCGACGGCGGCCGCCTTGAACTTGAACTTCGGCCCGCCGACCGGCCGCGCGTCAAGCGACATCGCGGACGGCGAGGACAGCAGGCTGTGTCCCGCCGCCTGGTCGATCAGGGTGCGGCGTGCGAGGTCGAGAGCGGTGCTCGTGTCGAGCACCGAACGCACGTCTTTTTCGGAGAGGATGCGCAACTGGCCCATGGTCAGGACGCCTTGCGCACGATGCATGCGCACAACCCGCCACCGGGCGGCGCCTGGTGCACCGTGTTGGCCGAGATGAAGGTCCGGGTCGAGCCGAGGATCGATCCGATGATGCCGCTCATTGCGGCGCGCACATGCTTGTCCATGTCGAGGTGACTGCTCTTCATCGTGGTGCGCACGCCGCGCACCTTGCCGTCGGGCGCCGAACCGGCCTTGATCAGGGTGGCGACCACGCGCTCCGCATGTGCGACCTGCCCGTCCGCATCGAAGGTGCAGCCAGCCGCGGTATACATGTCGCGCAGCCCCTTGGCATCTAGCACGTCGCGCAGGAAACCGGTGTGCACGCTGAGGTCGCCGGCGGCGCCGGGCCGGTTGGCGAGCAGCATGATCTCGACGCAGTCGAGTTCGGCGCCGGAGAACACCATCGCCCGTTTGGCGTACAGGCTATGGTCGGTGTTGAACGCCTCCTGCACGATCTTCTCGCGCGGCACTTCGCCCAGCGCCAGGCCGGCACCGAGCGCGCCGACCGCCTTGGAATGCGCTGAGGTGACCCGGGTGTTGCGCACCGCCCCGGCCGTGGCCGGGATGTGGCTGGTGACCGGGGTCTTCACGATCACGAGCGCCACATCGTCTGCCTTCACGCCCGCCTCCCGCATCGCGGCTTCCACCGTTTCGGCGACGATCACCGCATGCGCCGGGGTGCCGATCTCCTCCGGCGTCAGCGAGCGGCTGCGTGCGCAGCCGAAGGCGAGCGCACTGCCCTGCCCCGCCGTCGCCGACGGCGCAGCAGCGGGTTCGCCAACCGCGTCTTCCAGGTCGACGAACAGGTAGCCGAACGGCGTCATCGCGCCTTCGCAGCCGGTCGAGATCAGAAAGGTCGACCGCTCGGCCAGTGCCTTGCCGCCATGTGCCTCGATGGCGGCGGTCAGGCTGAGCAGCGCGAATTCGCGCGAGAAGTCGTTGACGTCGGAGTTGCCCTCGGTCTTCACCAGCAGCGCGAGCTTGCGGATGCGCGCCGGTTCGAAGCGGGCGAGGTTGCGGCTGAAGTCACTGACATCGCCGGGGTTGGCGGTGTCGTAGGCAATCACATGTGCGGTCACGTTCTTCTCTTCGGTTCGTGCAGGGTCTGCAGGCAGGACTGGTTCAGGGCCGCGGCAATCCGACGTGGCGATGGATCGGCAGCGGCATCGACCATGCGCGCCTGTTAACCTCGTCGATGTAGGGCCGTACTTTAACGTAGCCAGCCTGGAGACGGTCGATGTCGGCGCGTACCGACGGCATCAGACCTTCGATCTCCGTGCGCAGCGCGGCCTCGTCGACGCGGGTGCTGCGTCCGTCCTGCACCACCACCTCGCCATCGACGACCACCCGCCGGATCGAGCGGCCGCTGTCGGCATAGACGAGCTGCCGGATCGCGCTGTTGTACGGCAGGTAGGCCGGGTCGGACAGGTCCACCAGCACCAGGTCGGCGCGGTGGCCGGGCTTGACCGCGCCGATCGATCCGGCCAGGCCAGCGCTGCGTGCGCCGCCGAGCGTCCCTGCGCGCAGTGCCTCGGCGGCGGTGACCCCGGTACGCTCCTGCGTACTGACTGCGACCAGCAGGCAGAACAGCTTCATCACCTGCAGCATGCTTTGCACGTCGCTGCAGCTGCAGTTGTCGCAGCCGAGCGCGATGTTCACCCCGAGCTCGCGATACTCGAGGATCGGTGCCACGCCGCTCTTGAGCTTCAGGTTGCTCAGCATGTTCAACACCACGCTGGTGCCGGTGCTGGCGACCTTCTCGAGTTCGTCGGGCTCCAGCCAGATCGCATGCGCGAGCGAGACGTGCGGGCCGAGCAGCCCGGTGTCCTCGAGCAGCCTGACGGCCGAGCCGCCGTGCGCCTGCAGCCGCTCGTGCGCGAAGATGCGCTGGGTGCGGCTCTCGTAGACATGGGTATAGACAGGCAGCGAGCGGCGGCGCGACAGGTCGGCCACCGCTTCCAGCAGGCCCGGCGAGCAGCGTTGCGGTGCCGACGGTGCCAGTGCCCAGCGCAGCATGCCGCCGCGGTCGCCGATGCGTTCCATCGCGGCTTCCAGGAAGGCCATCTGCGCAGCCGGCTCGTCGCGTGCGGTGCCGATGATGCCGTGCAGCTCGGCCGGCGCGAGCGTGTCGATCCAGGGGATGGTGTCGAGCTGCGACTGGTCGCGCACCGTCATGCCCAGGATGACCCGGATGCCCGCTTCGGCATAGGCATCGACGATGGTGTCCACCACCGCGTCGGAGAACGGCGCGGCGCTGTTCATGTCCTGCACGGTGGTGATGCCGTTGTGCAGGCATTCCAGCGCCCCGGCCAGCGTGCGTGCACGGACCTCCGCCAGCGAGCGCTTCGAGCCGAGCGGTCCGGCCAGCACGCCCCAGTGCTCGAGCGAGAGGTCCTCGAACATGCCCTTGGCCAGCACGTCATGCGAGTGGTAGTGCGAGTTGACCAGGCCGGGGATGGCCAGCATGCCCGACGCCTCTATCACGTCCGCGCCGGCGGGGGCGACCAGGCCGGTGTCGACCGCGGTGATCGCGCCGCCTTCGCACAGGATGTCCCGGGCGGGCGGGTTGTCGAGTTCACCGTCCAGGTCGAGGACACGGGCGCCGCGGATGAGCAGCGGTTTACGGGAAGGGGTCATGGCGATACTTCCTGTGATCACGTTCGGGAATGGCCCTAATATGCCCGATCCCGACGATGAAGGACCAGCCATGACCCCGCGTGTCTCCCGCCTCAGGATCGCCGCCCTTGCAGCCCCCGCAGCGCTTGCCGGCGCCGTGGTACTCATGGGACCGATGCCGGCTGCCGCCCAGGCCCCCGCCTGGCCCGCCAAGCCCATCCGCCTGGTCGTCCCTTTCGCCGTCGGCGGCGGCGCCGACATCCTCGGCCGCCTGTTCGCGCAGAAGCTGTCCGAGCAGCTCGGACGCACCGTGGTCGTCGATACCCGTGCCGGGGCCGGCGGCAACGTCGGCGCCGAGATCACCGCCAAGGCACCGGCCGACGGCTACACGGTGATGTTCACCACCAACTCGATGGCGGTGAACGTGAGCCTCTATCCTAAGCTCAACTACGACGCGATCGCCGACCTGCGGCCGGTCGCGCTGGTCGCGGCCGTGCCACTGGTGCTGGTGGTGCATCCGCTGGTGCCGGCGAAATCGGTGAAGGAACTGGTCGCGCTGGCGAAGAAGCGTCCCGGAGGACTGAACTTCGGCTCCAACGGCAGCGGCACCACCAGCCACCTGTCGGGCGTGCTGCTGGCCGACCTCACGAAGTCATCGATCACCCACATCCCGTACAAGGGCGCCGGCGCGGTGATCACAGCCCTGCTCGGCGGCGAGGTCGACATGGGCTTTGTCGGTGCGGTCGGCGCGACGCCGCACCTGAAGGCCGGCCGGCTGCGGCCGCTGGCGGTGAGCACGGCGCAGCGTTCGTCCAACCTGCCCGACGTGCCGACCATGGCCTCGATGTTCCCCGGCTTCGAGACCGATGCCTGGTACGGCTTCTTCGTGCCGACCGGCACGCCGGCGCCGGTGGTGTCGCGCCTGTACGAGGAGATCCGCAAGGCGCAGGCGGCCGCCGACGTGAAGGCCGCGATGGCGCGCGATGGCGCCGACCCGCGCAACCTGGGCCCAGACGAGTTCCCCGCGTTCTTCAGGCAGGAAGTCGAGAAGTACGCGAAGCTGGTGAAGCTCGCCGGCGCGAAGGCGGAGTGACCCCCGCGCCGCGGCGAGCCGAGCGGATCAGTCCGCCACGATGGCCCGGTGCAGCACCTCGACGCCGCTGAAGAAGTCCTGCAGGTCCATCGCCTCGTGTGGATTGTGCGAGCCGCGGTCGTTGCGCACGAACACCATGCCGCACGACACCCCGGCGTTGGCGAACACCGCTGCGTCATGGCCTGCGCCGCTGGGCATCGGTTCCATGTCGATCGACTCCGCCTCGCAGGCGCGTGACAGGCGGGCCACCCAGTCCGGGTCCATCGTCGCTGGCGCGGTGTAGAGCCGCCGGTCGAACTGGAACTCGACCCCGCGCGAGCGGCCGATGCGTTCGCACTCTTCCATCATCAGCTTGTGGAAGCGCTCGAGCACGTCGTTGTCCTGGCTGCGCACCTCGAAGCTGAACGCGACCTCGCCCGGGATCACCGATACCGCGTGGCTCTTCGGGTCGGTGGACACCATGCCGCAGGTCATCACCATGTCCATGCCCATCTGCTGCAACACGCGCCAGTGTTCGTCGAGCCGGGTCATCAGTTCGGCCACCGCCAGCACTGCGTCCTTGCGCAACCAGCGCGGCACCGCGCCGGAATGGCCGGTCTCGCCCTTGCACAGGATGCGGTTGTGCCGCACGTTGCCACGGATGCCGGTGACCGGCGCCACCGCCCACTTGCGCGCGACCATCGTCGGCCCCTGCTCGATGTGCAGCTCGAGGTAGGCCGCGACCTGGGCCGGATCGATCAGCCGCTCCCCCGCCTCGATGCGCGCAGTGTCGATGCCCAGCGCCTGCATATCCTCGCGCATCGTGCGGCCGGTCTCGCGCTGCTGCAGGTCGAGGTCGGTAGCCGTGAGCTGCCCGGTGAGCGAGAGCGAGCCCATGTACGCCTTGCCGTACCACGCGCTTTCCTCGCCGCGCAGCGCGAGCACATGGATCGGCCGCGGCGGAACCAGCCCGCGGCGGCTGTAGTGCAGCAGCACCAGCAGCCCGGCCACCACGCCGGCGAGGCCGTCGAAGTTGCCGCCCTGCGGCACCGAGTCCAGGTGCGAGCCGATCAGCACCGGCGCACCGGCGGGCTCACCGGCCACGTGGATGATCCGGTTGTCCACCGCGTCGCGCTCGCAGGCGAGACCTTCGTCACGCGCGAATGCCTCGATGATCGCCATCGCGCGGTTCTCGCCCTCGCCATAGCTCGCGCGCGTGACACCGACGCCGTCGTAGGTGGCCTGCCGGACCTGGTCGAACAGCTTGCCTGCGATCGCCTTCAGGGACGGGTCGAGCCGATCTACGCACACCTCATCCATGTTCGGGCGTGCCGCTGGGTACGACGCCGGCGCCGCCATGCAGCGCGGACCAGCCGACCGGGTCGGCAAGGAAATCCTTGATCTCCTTCGCGCGCTGCGGCGTGAAGTAGCTCAGTGACTTTGTCTGGGTGAAAACGTCCTTCCAGGTGGCCAGCGCGTGCATGGTGAAGCCGTTGTCCTCATACACCTGCCGGCTCTGCGGATAGATGTCGTAGTTGAAGATCACGAAAATGTCGCTCAGCCGTGCGCCAGCCTGGCGCAACGCGCGGGCCGTGCCGATCTTGGAGCGACCGTCGGTCGTGAGGTCGTCCACGAGCAGGCAGCGTGCGCCCTCCGGCAGGTCCCCCTCGATCTGTGCATGCGATCCCCAGCCGACCGACTTCTTGCGTACATAGACCATCGGAAGGTCGAGCCGGTCTGCGATCCACGAGGCGAACGGGATGCCGGCGGTCTCGGTGCCGGCGATCACGTCGATCGACGAGCCCAGCCGTGCACGCAGCAGCCCGGCGGCATGGTCCATCAGCAGGCGGCGATAGCCAGGATGCGACATCAGGCGGCGGCAGTCCACGTACACCGGGCTGGCCCAGCCGGTGGTGTAGATGAACGGCTGCCGCTCGTAGACCAGGACCGCCTTCAGCGCGAGCAGGGCCTGGGCGGTGTCGGCGGCGACGGTCAGCGTGTCGGGCGGAGGCGGCGACGCGGGGTCGGTCATGGGCTGGGCATGCATATCAGGGGCGCACAGTGTAATCCAGCGGCGGCTCGACCCGCAGCCGCGTCGCCTGTTCGAATGCGTAGGCCATCGACAGCATTGCGCCGTCCTCGCCGCGGCGGCCGATGAAGGTGATGCCGGCCGGTGTGCCGCTGTCCTCTCGCAGCCCCAGTGGCACGGTGATCGCGGGATAGCCCGCTGTCGCGTACAGCGTAGAGTGCATGTTCTCGAGGCTCACCAGCACGCGTGCACCGGTCTTTTCGAAGGTCGCATCCAGGATGGCTGCAGCAGCGCCCCGCAGTCGGAGAACGAGTGCCTCGTGCGCGGGTCGGTCGAGCGCGGGCACCTTCGACAGCGCGGCGATCATGTCGATGCCGAACGGTGCGCGCCGGTCCGGCATCGCGCGGTACCAGGCGAGCAGGTCGTCCAGCGTCGTGACACCGGCGCCCCGTTTCGACACGTAGTCCATCATGTCCAGCCGCATGCCGGATGCCAGCAACTGCACGAACGGTGCGCCGCCCGCCCAGGCCGGCGACTGCGGCAGCAGGGTCGCACGCGGCAAGGCACCCGCAGCCGCCAGACCCTTCCTTGCGCGATCGAGCAGCACGGCGTTGCCGCGCCCTTCCAGAATGTCGCGCTCCAGCACGCCGACGGAAACGCCGGACAGCGCCTCCTTGCGCAGGCCTGCCGCGAAACGCGCGGGCTGCAGCGCGACCGCATCGAGCAGGATGGCGGCATCGGTCACCGATCGCGAAACCGGCCCCGGCATGTCGTTCGCCGACAGCAGCGGTACGATGCCGGTGCCGTCCACCAGCCCCCTGCCCGGCTTCATGCCGACCACGCTGTTCCAGGCGGACGGCGCTACCAGCGAGCCCGAGGTCTCGGTGCCGATGCTGGCCATCGCCAGCCGCGCCGCCGTGCCCGCTGCCGAGCCGCTGCTGGAGCCGCCAGTGATCGCCGCGCCGTGCGGATTCATCGTCTGTCCGCCTACCGCACTGCTGCCGCCGATACGCGATCCCAGCGTGATGACGCCCGCGAACTCGGAAAGGTTCGCCTTGCCGAGGATCACCGCGCCTTGCGCGCGCAGCCGTGCGACCAGTGGTGCATCGGCCTTCGCAACATGGTCGAGCAGCAGCGCACTGCCGGCGGTCGTGTGCATCGGTGGCGCGGTCTCGATGTTGTCCTTCAGGCTGATCGGCATTCCGTCGAGCGGTCCGAGCGATCGGCCGGCCTTGCGCCGCGCATCGGCGGCGCGTGCTTCGTCGAGCGCGGCCGGGTTCAGCTCGAGGTAAGTGCGCAGTCTTTCATCGTGACGTCGAACGCGGTCCAGGAAGTACAGCGTGAGCGTTTCCGAGGAAAGGCCGCCAGAGGCCATGGCTGCCTGAACCTGCGGGATCGTCGCATGCCGCAACACTGCGTCGACCTCCGCGGCCGCTTGCGGCGTGAAGCGCGCGAGTGCGGTTTCGAACGGTTTGAAGTCGAGGGGTTGCAGGCGGGTGATGTTCGCGGTTGCCGCCGCATGTACTGGTGCTGCGATGCTCCAGATGCAGAGCAGCATCGTGAATACCACACGGATCCCCATCACTCCGCCCGGATCTTCGCCTCCACGATCACCTTGCGCATCCGGTTCGTGGTCGATTCGATCAGTTCGGCCAGCGCCCTCGGCGTCCCTGGCTGCGGCGTCGCACCGAGCGCCGACAGCTTGCCGGCAACGCCCGGGTCCTTCAGCGCCCTTGCCAGCTCTGCATTAAGGCGCTCGACGATCGCCGGTGGCGTCCCCTTCGGAACCAGCACCCCGGTCCAGGTCGAGAAGGTGAACCCGGGCAGCCCGGCTTCCTGCAGCGTCGGCACCTCCGGCAGCAGCGATGTACGCGCGGGCGTGGCTACTGCGAGAGCGACCAGCCGCTTGGCCTGGATGCGGCCGAGCGCCACCGACAGGGCGGAGAACATCACCGGCACCTGGCCGGCGTCGACGTCGGCCAGCGCCGCGGCGGCGCCGCGATACGGTACATGCACCAGGTTGCTGCCGCTCGCAGACTTGAACGCTTCCATCACGACATGGTGCGAACCGCCGATGCCAGCCGATGCATAGTCGAGCCGGCCCGGGTTCGCCTTCGAGAACGCCACCAGCTCCTTCACCGTGCGCACCGGCAGCGACGGGTGCGCCACCAGCACCCAGGTGCTGGTCGACAGCAGGGTCACCGGGTCGAGCGCATCTAGGGCATTGAAGCCCTTGCGTCCCTGCACCAGCGGCACGTAGGTGAGCGTGCTGTCGCTGATGCCGCCGATCGTGTAGCCGTCGGGCTTTGCGCGAGCGAGTCGGTCGTAGCCGATCATGCCGGCTGCGCCCGGCAGGTTCTCGACGACGACCGGCTGTTTCAGGTTCTCCGACAGCTTCGCCAGCACCAGCCGCAGCGAGGTATCGCCCGCGCTCCCCGCCTGCACCGGGGAGACGACGGTGATCGGCGCCGCGGGCCATTCCTGTGCAAGCGCCGCTGCGCACGGCAGCGCGGTGGCAAGCGCGCACAGCGCACGCGACAGGCCATGCGCGACGGCCCTGTTCACGATTGCGCGTCAGCCAGTTTCATCGCACGCACGCCGATCTTCAGGGTCATCGCTCCGGTCATCGGCAGCACGCAGGACACGGCCTCGATCACCTGCACGCGGCTGATGCCATGGTCGTAGGCACGCCGCATGTGTTCGGCGGCGAACTCGACCTCCCCACGCGCACAGGCGGCGGCGATCGCCACCAGCTCGCGTGCACCCGGACCGAGCCGGGTACCGCTGTTGTTGCGCCCGCCCTGGCTCAGGCAATGGTCGACCCAGCGCGCGGCCACGCGGGCGAGGTCGGGATCGAGGCTGGCGATGTATGCATACTCGTCCTTGCCCAGTTCGCTGTCGTCGGCATCGCCGGCGATACGGTCACGTCCGATGTCCAGTTCCGGGAACGGCACCAGCTCGGCAGGTTCGCCGCCCGGCGGCATCTTGCCGAACGGATACTCGGGCTTGTTCGCGGTGATGATCGCGGTGGCCACGTGCGCGATCGTCGTCCAGCCGGTGACCGGGGCCATCGCGGATGCGGCCTCGAACATCACCTTGTTGGTGACGCCGTGGCAGTAGAGGCGTCGCACATGGTTCGGCGAGAACCGGTGTTCGCCCTTCGCGCACAGCTGGCAGAGCGTGATCAGCTCGCGCATCACGCCGGAGAGCTGCTGCGCGGAGCCGGTCTTGCCGGTGTAGTGGTGCACGTAACCGGCGGTCTTCGAGATCAGGTCGTAGGTCGCGGACTGCTCGCGGATCAGCAGCTTGAACTCGTCGAAGGTGTCGCCCCGGCGGGCAAGTGCACGCGCGAGCACGGCATCTGGGTGCAGGTCCTCGCCTTCGTCGTTGACGCCGTAGGGGTCAAGTGGCGTATTCATCGTGTCTCCAGGGTTCATGGCCGCAACTCCGGGATCAGCGTCGGCAGCGGACGGCCTTCGAAGAAGGCGGCCAGGTTGCGGAAGCCGGTCTCGTTCATCGCACGCCGCGTGTCGTCGGTGCCGCTGCCGTAGTGTGGCGTCAGCACGACGTTGTCGAGTCCTTCGAACGGGGCCGGATCGGCCGGCTCATGCGCATAGACATCGAGGCCTGCGCCGCCGAGGCTGCCGGCGCGCAGCGCGGAGATCAGTGCGTCCTGGTCGATGCAGCTGCCACGCGCGATGTTGACCACGATGCCCTCCGGCCCCAGTGCCTCGAGCACGGCGGCATCGACGATGCCTGCGGTCTTCGGGCCGCCGATGCAGGTAACCGCGAGGAAGTCGACTTCCGCTGCCATCGCCGCGAGGTCGCCGAAGTAGCGATACGGCACGTCGGCCTTGTGGCGGGGACCGTGGTAGCAGACGTCCATGTCGAAGCCGGAAGCGCGCCGGGCGACCGCGCGGCCGATCGATCCCAGGCCGACGATGCCCAGCCGGCGACCATGCACCCGGCGGGTCAGCGGCGCGCGTCCGATACGTCGCCAGTCGCCGGAGCGCACGTAGCGCTCGGCCCAGGTCATGCGCCGTGCGGTGGCCATCATCAGCGCGAACGCCAGGTCGGCGACGTCGCCGGTGGTCTCGTCCGGCGTGTTGGTGATCCGGATGCCGCGCGTGCGCGCCTTCGCCAGGTCGACGTTCTCGTAGCCGTTGGACACCAGCACGATCAGCTCGAGCGCCGGCAGCGCGTCCATCAGGGCCGGCTCCCAGCTGCCTTCGTTGGTGAACAGGGCACGTACCATCGGTGCCGCCTTCGCGAGCAGCGCCGGCCGGTCGGCCGCATCCCGGTAGTTGAGCACCGCATAGCGCTCTTCCAGCGCCTCCAGGCACGGCTTCCAGTTGCTGTTGATGAAGAGGATCGGTGGCTTCGTGCTGTCCATCAGGCCACCATCTGGTGCACTTCAGGCTTCAGGTGGCGGTCGAAGAACTCCATGTACAGCTCGAACGCCAGCCGCTGCACCGGATCCGGACCGAAGCTGCCGTCCTCGCCCGGATAGACCAGGCAGTAGCCATGCTCCGGATGTTCGAAGCAGGCCCAGTCGGAGGCCTTGCCAGCCTCTTGCATCCATTCGTGGGCCAGCTGGAAGATGCCCTGCAGGTGGTCGGTGTAGCGTCCCATGTGCAGCATCGGGGCACGGATGCGCGCGATGCGGGCCATCGCCGCGGCCTTGTCGGCATGGCGCTTCACCACGTCGATATCGTGGTACTGGAGTTCGCCCGCGATACGCGGTGCGGAGGGTCCAGTGTCCACCGACAGGAACTCGTGCGATGCGCCTTCGGCCACCACGCCGGCTGCGAGCGGCGCACCCTCGGCCGCCGCCTTCAGGATCATCTCGCCGCCATGGCTGATGCCGATCGCGCCGATCGCTTCGGGCCGCACGAACGGCAGGCCTTGCAGGTACTGCCAGATCGCCGCGAGGTCGTCGGAGTCGAGCGTCGCGGCGGACTTGCGGACGAGGTTCTCGCCGCCGCTGATGTCGTCGGCGATGTCGACCGCCGGCCCCTGGCCGTAGGCGCGCGGGATCTCGTGCCGGTAGTTCACGTACACGACGGCATATCCGCGCCGGATCAGCGCATCCTGCATCGCGCGCAGCCGTTGTACCTGCTCCAGCACGTGCGGCATGCCGCCGCGTCCGTCGCCGCGGCCCATCGTGATCACCGGGAACGGACCGTCGCCATCCGGCTTGCGCAGCACGATCGGCACGTAGAGTTCGTCGCGCGTGGGCACGAAGGTCAGGTGCGCTGGCCAGGTCGAGCCTTCGAGCGGCTGGATGAAGGAATAGGCCTGCTGCCGGATGCCGCCGGACGCAGCCGGCTTCATGCCGGCCTCCGCGCCTGGCGCGCGCTCACATCGGTTCGATGCCGGCTGCCTTGATCACCTTGCCCCATTTCACGATCTCGCTCTTCAGGAATTTCTCGAATGCCTCGGGTGTGGACGGCGAGGGCTCGGCGCCCTGCCCAAGCAGGATGGTACGCACCTCCTGCATGCGCAGGATCTCGCCGACATCGCTGCTGACCTTCTGCACCAGTGCACGCGGCGTCTTCGCCGGTGCGAACAGGCCGAACCAGACCGTGCTGTCGATGCCGGGGAACCCCTGCTCGGCAGCGGTCGGGATCTCCGGCGACACCGGGAAGCGCTCCGGGCTGAATACCGACAATGCCCGCAGCTTGCCCGCCTTGACCTGGATCGCGGCAGTAGTGGTCGAGAGGAACGCCGACTGAACCTCGCCCGAGACCACGCCGGTCAGCGCGAAGCCGGCGCCCTTGTAGGGCACGTGCACCAGCTTCGCGCCGGTGATCAGGTTGAACAGTTCCCCCGAGAGCTGGCTGCTGGTGCCGCCGCCGGCGGAGCCGTAGGTCAGCGTGCCCGCCTTCGACTTCGCGTAGGCGAGGAACTCCTTCAGGTTGTTCGCAGGCACCGAGGCGTTCACCACCAGCGAGATACCCGAGGTCGTGAGCTGGGTGATCGGCGCGAAGTCGCGCACCGGGTCGTACGACAGCTTGCGGAACAGGAACTGCGGACTCGCATGGGTGCCGATATGGCCGTTGAACAGCGTGTAGCCGTCCGGCGGCGAGCGCACCGCGATCTCGGCACCGACGATCCCGCCCGCGCCGCCACGGTTGTCAACCACGATCTGCTGGCCCCAGCGCTCGACCAGCTTCTGGCCCACCAGTCGCGCGCTGATGTCGGCGGTGCTGCCGGGCGAACCGGTGACCAGCCGCACCGGGCGGTTCGGGTAGTCGCCAGTGCCCTGCGCGACGGCCCCGGCCACCGGCAGCGCCAGCAGGGCGAGCGAAGCCAGCACGGACAGCACTGATGGGATCGGACGTGCAGGCAGGCTTGAAGCGCGCGGTTGGGCCATGGGGACTCTCCTCCGTTGTACCGTGGCACTCTGCATGGCGCCGTCGGCGATGGACGACCTCATTCTGGCCCGGGGCAGCGCGTCATGCAATGCCCGGTGCCGGCCGGATGATGCCGCTGCAGTCGCCGAAGCCGAGCGTGGCGAAGCCCTCGCGCCGCGCACTGGCACGCAGGATCAGTTCGTCCCCGTCCTGCAGGAAAGTGCGCGTCTCGCCGGAGGGCAGTACGATCTGCGTGCGGCCGTCGTCGGACAGCTCCGCGAGGCTGCCATAACCGGAGCGGTCCGGCGCCGAGATCGTCCCGCTGCCGAACAGGTCGCCCGGCTGCAGGTTGCAGCCGCCACAGGTGTGGTGCGCCACCATCTGCGCCAGCGTCCAGTACAGGTGGCGCAGGTTGCTAGCGTTCAGCGGATGCGGCGCAGTGCCCTGCGCGCGCATCGCCGGCGTGAGGATCAGTGCCTCGATGGCGATGTCGTAGGCGCCTGTGGCCTGGTCGCGACCGTCCCACAGGTAAGGCAATGGCTGGGGATCACCTTCGGGCCTCGGCGGTTGCGCGATCCGGTACGGCAGCAGCGCTTCGGTGGTGACGATCCACGGCGACACGGTGGTGGTGAAGTTCTTCGCCAGGAACGGCCCTAGCGGCTGCATCTCCCAGCCCTGGATGTCGCGCGCCGACCAGTCGTTGAGCATGCACAGTCCGGCCACATGCTCGCCGGCATTGGTTATCGGGATCGGCTCCCCGCGTGCATTCCCCGGCCCGATCCAGGCGCCCAGTTCCAGTTCGAAGTCGAGCTTGCGGCACGGGCCAAAGGTTGGTGCCTCTTCATCGGGCAGCTTGCGCTGTCCGTTCGGCCGATTCAGCGGCGTGCCGGAAACCACGACCGAGGACGCGCGGCTGTGGTACGCGACCGGCACCCACTTGTAGTTGGGCAGAAGCGGCGACGGTCGCTTGTGGCGCAGACCGCCGTTGTAGGCGTGATGGATGCCGGCGTAGAAGTCGGTGTAGTCGCCGATGCGAGCCGGCAGGTGCAGCGTGCAGTCCGCCGCAGGGTGCAGCAGCCCCCCTGCCTTGCGCCGGGCGGCGTTCCCCGTTTCCGTGCCTTCGCACAGCAGCGCGAACACGGCTGCGCGCAGTGCACGCCGCGGCACGCTGCCGAGCGCAAGCAGCGGATTCAGCGTGGAACCGGCTGCGGCGAGCACCGCTGCACCGGCATCGCCATCGAACAGGTCGAGCCCGGCCACCGCCCGCAGGTCGAGGATGCGGTCGCCGATCGCGATGCCGCCGCGTGGGCCTTGATCGTCCCCGCCCGGTGGCGTGAAAACGCCCAGGGGCAGGTTCTGCAGCGGGAACACCGTGTCGCCGTTGGCGGAATCGACCCAGCTGCGCCGGGCCGCGTCATGGGTCTCGTCGAGGGGAAGGTCTGCAGCCTGGTTCATCGTGTAGCTCCGCCAGTGGCGCGCCGCTCGCGCCAGCGGCGCATCCGGGCGTGCAGTTCATCGTGGGATACGGGTGCCGCCCTGCCTTCGCTGAACTCGCGGTACAGCGCATGCACGTTGACCACCATCCGTTCCTCGTCCAGCCAGCCCCGGAAGCCGTCGAGCGAGATGTCGGCGGCGGCATCCTCCTCGGACATGCCGGCGTCGAAGCGCTTGCGCGCCTCGGCGCCGACATGCACGAAGTAGTCGCGCAGCCGCCGGACGCCGGCCTTGTCGGTGACCGGCCCGTGGCCGGGTACGATCGCCTCGACGTCCCAGCCGAGGATGCGGTCGCAGGCGGCGATCCAGTTCGACACCGGGCCGGCCCAGACCGCCGGGTGGCCACCGATGAACAGGATGTCGCCGGTAAACACGACGCGGTCGCCTGGCACATGCACCAGAACGTCGCCGCGGGTATGCGCTGGCCCTACGTTGACCAGCTCCACCGCCTTCGACCCGACATGCACCGTCATCTCGGTGTCGAAGGTATCGGTGGGCGGCGTGTACACGACCCCGGTCCAGTCGAAGCGGCCGCCGTAGAGTTCGTGTACCGCCCGGCCAGACTCGCCGAAGTCCTGCCATCGGCGCATCACCTCGGCGCGTCCCTCCGGGCGGCGCGCCGCCATCTCCTCGGCGCAGGCGCGGCTGGCCACGATACGTGCACCTGCCACCAGCTGGTTGCCGAAGGTGTGGTCGCCGTTCGAATGGGTGTTGACCAGCGTGCCGATGGTGCGCGCGGCAGGTACCGCCGAGCGGTAGCCGTCAAGCATCTCCTGCGTATGCGCGAGGTCGAACAGCGTGTCGACCAGCAGCGTCTCGCCACCATCGCTGACCAGACCGGAGTTGCTGTAGCCCCAGCTGCCGTCCGGCTGCAGCCAGGCATGGCAGCCATTGCCCAGGTCGTGCAGTCCCTTCGTGTACGGTCTCATTCCGGCTGTATCCCCAGTGCGCCGATCAGCCGGCGCTTGTATTCGAAATCGTCGCGGGTGCGCTGTGCGAACCCTGCGCCTTCGACGTAGGCGACCTTCTGCTTCGCCTTCAGCCCGAACGCACGGAAGGCGTCGGAGCCGACGGCCTCCGCGCATCCCTTCTCGAGCACCGCCAGCACCCGCGCTGGAAGCCCCTTTGGTGCGAACAGGCCCTGGTAGCCGGGCGGGATCGCCGGCAGGCCGAGTTCGGCCGTGGTCGGTACGTCGGGCAGGAACGGAACCCGGCTGTCGCTGAAGATCGCCAGCGGCCGCAGCGCGGTCGCCGCCGAACCCATGCCCGACACGCTGAAGTCGATCTGGCCGCCGAGGACTTGCGGCACCGTCTGCGCGTCCCCGCGGAACGGCACATGGGTGAACTGGATGCCCAGTTCGCGAGCGAAGCCCTCGCCGGACAGATGGCCCACGCTGGCGATGCCGGAACTGCCGTAGGACAGCTTGCCCGGATGGGCGCGCGCCTCGTCCACCAGGTCCTTCAGCGTGCGCAAGCGCGACTTCGGTGCAACCGCGACGGCGAAGATGTTCTCGAACACCTGGCAGACGTAGGTGAAATCGTTCAGCCCGTAGGTCAGCTTCTTCATCAGGTGCGGCGCCGCACTGATCGCCGAGGTCGGACCGAACGCCAGCGTGTAGCCGTCGGGCCGTGCAGTGGCGAGCTGGGCGAAACCGATGGTGCCGCCGGCACCGTCGCGATTGGCGACCACGAACTGTCCACCCGTCGCGCGCGACAGGTTTTCGAGGAACGCGCGGCCCATCACGTCCGAGTTGCCCCCGGCGGAATACGGAATGATCACCTGCACCGGCTGTGCCGGGTACCGCTCCTGTGCCGACGCGCCGCCGCTCGCGCAGGCTGCCAGTGCCGCGAGGGCGGCGGCAGGGCCCGCGTGGCAGGCGCGTGGCCGGTTGCTGCTGGCCATCTGGTTGCCTCCCCCTGTTGCGCCTCCGTGTCCGTTCGGCCGATCCGCAGCCGCTCGACGAAGATCGCTGGTCCAGTGTAGGCGTCGGGCAGCGACAGCGTCAATGGACGCTCGTGGCCTGTCGGTGCAGCGTCTTGTGTCCCCTTCCCGGGTGCGGCACAGGCTGGCGGATCGGCGCGCGGGCGTCAGTGCCCGCCGAGTGCCTCGCCGAAAGGCAGTTCGGTGCCCAGGCCCTTGTTCCTGGCGCGGCCATACACCCACTGGCCGATGGCGGCATCGAGGATGCCCATGCCCGGCGATTCGTAGAGGATGATGTCCTCGGGACTGGCGCGCCCGGTTTTCTTGCCCGCCACCACGTCGCAGACCTCGGCGCAGACATCCTCCGCGCGGAAGCGGCCGTCGGCCAGCACCGTCGAGAACGGCTTGCGCGGCGGGTCGTCGCCGAGCACCTGCTCGGTGCTCGACAGGAACACGCGCGAGCGCAGGATCGTCTCCGGATCGAACTCGCCGGGGGCGAGCGACATCAGCAGCGCACCAGGTTCCAGCCAGCCCGATTCGAAGACCACGACATTGCCCGAGGTCGCCGTGATCATCACGTCGGTACCACGCACCGCTTCACGTCCGGACGGCGCTGGCTCGACCTCGATGCCGAGCTCGCGCTGCATGACTTCGCAGAAGTCGCGTACGTTCGCTGGATCCCTGCTGTAGGCCTTTACCTTCCGGATCGGACGTACCGCGCAGGTCGCCGCAGTCATCGCCCGCGCATAGCGGCCGCTGCCGATGATGCCGATGGAACTTGCATCCTCGCGCGCGAGGTGCTTCGCAGCTACTCCGTACGGCGATGCGGTGCGTATCGCATGCAGGTGGTAGTCGGAGAGGATCGAGACCATC